>SUVU01000002.1 GCA_015061865.1 Lentisphaerota bacterium | reverse complement strand
GAGTGGGGGGGGCGTAATGATGTGAAATGGGGGTACACATAGATGCGATCTCTACGCTTAAAATTATTCAAGGAGCCGGAAATCCTCCTCCGCTTCCATTTATAGATATTGAAACTCCGACGAACGGTGCTGTTAAAGTAGGTGCGGTATTTCAGGGCGAAGTTAAAGAAAAGCAGTATTCTTTTGATCAAATCGAATGGCATACATATAAAGGCCCCGTTTCTATATATAAAAACGGTACGGTTATATCTTTCCGGAGCCTGAATGCTAAGGATGATGAATCCGATATCGCAGAATATAAGGTGACCAATATTGACCGTACCCCGCCGAAAAAACCGACATTGACGTTCAGTAGGAAAAGTTCATCCATATCCAAAGATCCGGTGACGATCACGGCATCATTTCCGGGCGGGGATGTGGTAAAGAAGCAGTATTCTTTTGATAATAAAAAATGGGAAAACTATACTGCGGATGTCAAGGTAGACTTCAATCGAACTGTTTATTTCCGTGCTGTTGATGAGGCTGGTAATGCTGCGGTGACAAAAACCACAATCAATAATATCATCCCTGATCTGACCATAAAATTGACCGGTTCAGTGAAAAAGAATCAGGCAGTGTGGACGTGGAATAAAATTAAAGGCAGTGGTTTTACCGTTTCGTATATCGTCAAACTTGACGGTAAAATTATGGCGGTTCAGCAGGGAAACAGTTTCAAAGTTACTGATCCCGGCAAACACACATTGAGTGTGCAGGCGGTAGTTAATTTCCCCGGAGTCGGAACTGAACGCTCTAAAGTGCAGGCGTACACTCTGGTTACCAAAGGTGATACTGTCGATCCGAAAATCAGTAAATTGACTGCAGCGGTAAAAAAATATGATGTCACGTTTAAAATCAAAGCCAGTGACAATGTTGGAATTACCAAATATATTGCAAAATTAGACAAGCAAAAAACGCAAACATTTGACGGCAGTGTAACTGAAATTAAGATGTCTGGTTTTGCTGTCGGCAAGCACAGTGTTTCGGTGATTGCTTACGATGCAGCCGGTAACAAGAGCAAAACCAAAAAAGTTACTTTTACGGTAAAAGATGCTACCGCACCCGGCAAAGTGCTTACTTTGAACGCTCCGGTGGTAACCAGTAAGTACAAAGGCTCATTCAGTTGGTTGGCTGCCAAAGATAACTCCGGTAAAATCGCCAAGTACCAGATCCAGCTGGATAATGGCAAAATTTATACATCCACAAAAAACAGCATCTCAATCAGCAAATTGACTGCTGGTACTCATACTTATCGTGTCCGTGCGATCGACAAAGCTAAAAATGTCGGTGCCTGGAGCGCGCGCAAATCATTTACGGTCGAAGATATGACGGCACCGTCAAAGGTTTCCGTAAAAACCCGGGTTTCCGGTAACAATGTGACGTTCACTTGGAATACCCCCAAAGACAATGTCGGTGTAGCTAAATACATTTTGAAGTATGGCAATAAAACTGTCACTCTCAATAAATCGGCTAAAAAATACACGATCACCGGGATTGACAGCGGTACCTGCCGCTATGAAATGGTTGCTGTGGATGCCGCCGGAAACAAAAGTAAAGAAGTTAAAGGTAAGTTTACGGTCAAGCAGTCATTGACTTCGATAAATGCAGTGGAGGCTCTCCGGGAAGTCGAATCGATGTTCGAGCCCTGTGCGCTTTTTGCTCCGCAGGAGGATGTGTTGGCGTACAGTAACGAACTGAAAACTGCTGCGAATTTGAGTGATGCAGTCTCGCTTGCCGCAGACAAAAAAGAAGATCGCGGACTGCTCGCTGCGCTCTCCTGATTTTCAAAGATAATACAATGAAACGGGGTTGTTGCCAAAGCAACAACCCCGTTTTTTCGTACTGCGTAATAATTATAATTTGGAAATGCTCAGCGATGCCGCGGCGGCGGTGGCATTTTTTTTCCATCAAGACGGTGTTTCAGCATAGCTTCAACAATGGCATCCCGATTTTTTTCCCGCTTCTGCAATTCCGCTTCCATTCTTATCAACCGTTTGCGGTTATTTTCCAAACTGCGGCGGCTGTCGGCAAGGCGCCGGGAGAAGTCCTCCTGCAATTTCTTTTTCAATTCCAGTTTTATGGCATTTTTTTCCGCTTCGCTGGATGAATCACGGTATTTTTGAGTCAATGTGTCCAGTTCTTTTTTTCTGGCTTGTTCCAAAACTTTGAATTGCTCGGCTTTCTGCTGCATTATCAGACGGAATTTATCCGGGTTCTGCCGCTGCAGTTTGATCATTTCCTGCTGTTCCTGAGCGGATAAGCGGGCAAAAACTTTCCAAAATGAATTCGGTCTGCTGTTTTCCGGTGCCCGGAATTTGCGCTCGGGCGGCACCGGAACCGGGGCAGGTTTATCTTTTTTAACCTGCGGCTGTTGTACCACCGGTTGCGGGGCAGGGGGCGGAGCAGGAACCGGTTTTATTTTTACGACAGGCTGCTGTTTTTGCGGAGCAGCCGACGGCGGCGGAGGAGGGACGCTTTTTTTCTCCTTTTTTTCTGGTGCCGCAGTAAAAAAGCTGCAGCCACACAAAAAGCACAGCAATATTAATGCAACAAAATGTTTTTTCATAAAAATCCCTCAAATAGATGACAAATCTTCATCCCATGCCGTATCAGAGACCAGGGCAATAGTGTAATTTCCCTGTTCCAGTGCAGTCATGTCGTAAAGCGCCAACATGTTGTTTTCGGGTTCCGTGATTTTTTGAGTCGTAACTGCGACTGCCGGGGTGGATACTGCAGGAATCTCCAGAGTTTCCTTGTGGAGGATCACGCCGGAAAACAACACTGCCGCCGCCGCCGCTGCCGTAACTGCTGTCGTCGGCAAAGCGATCCGGCAGAGCAACTTCCCGCGCCGCACCCTGCGGGCGTGCATCGCCGCTGCCGCCAGAATACGCTGATCCAAAGCCAACGGTATTTCCGGAGCAGATTTTTTCAGATCCAAGTGTAAAAATTTTTTCATTCGATCAAACCTCCAGTGTCGATCCCTGTTAAAAAACGTCTTAAATTTTTTAATGCATAACGCATTCTGCTCAAAACTGTTCCCAGTGAACAATTTTGGATCTCTGCAATTTCTTTGAAAGAGAGCTGTTCTTCTTCCCGCAGCAGAAATACTTCCCGTTGTTCGACTTGCAATTCTGCCAGAGCCATTGAAATCGCCGTTTTGGTATCAGCTGCGCCCAGAACCCTGTCCGGGGAAAACTCCGAAATAGAATTTTCCATGACCTTTTCAACTTCAACATCAGCAATCATTTCCGGCTTATACTTCCGTAATCGGTCAATGAAAATATTCCGTGATATTCTGAACAGCCATGCGGTGAATTTGCCATCATCACGATATTTGGATGCTTTTTCAATGACTTTCAGCCAGGTTTCTGCGAAAACCTCGTCGGCTTCCGCAGAATTATTGCCGCACAGGTTATTCAAATATGCGTACAACAGTTTCCGATACCGATGGTATAAGGCCTCAAACGCTTTTTCATCTCCTTTGCAGAATCGTGCCAACAGTTCAGCATCATCCGGACTTTGAGAATTTTCCGGTGTTTTTACCGTGTTAAGCACATGAAATTCTTTCTTTTCAAGCATCTCGTTTTTGTTAACCATGCCGACCTTATAACGCAAAAAAGGGGGAGTTTATTTTATGGAGTTTAAAAATTTCCAAAATTCCAAATCGTTCGGCAACAGTTCTGCCGGGGCATCCGGAGTGATCTTTTCCCAACGGAATTGCTGGTTTTCCTGCGGTACCGGCGTTTCATTTCCGGTAATTTCACAGCGGATAAAGGTCAATATCAGTTTGCCGGTTTGCAGCTGATACAATTCCTCGTGTGCCGTAATTTGAATGTCAAGTTCTTCCCGCAGTTCCCGGATCGCCGCCGCCGCAACTGTTTCGCCGGGTTCAAGTTTGCCGCCGGGAAATTCCCAGCCTGCGGGCGGTTTGTCTGCCGGGCGTGATGCCAACAGGACTTTGCCGTTTTGAATGATAACTGCGGCTGCAACATGGATCATGATATGACTCCGATCAACAGCATGATTGTGCTTTCCACCAGCCAGCTGGCGATGGCTTCAATATAGCCGATCCCGAAAAACAACAGCATTATCATTATAAAAAATGCGCCGTTTGCCAGTTCGGAGGATTGCTTGGGGCGCCAGAATTCCATCAGAATATTCCAGCCGTCAAATCCGGGAACCGGAAACAGATTGATTGCCAGTAATACCAGATTGATCGAAGCCCCGAAATATAAAATCCTGATGGCAAATTCATTGTCATTGGCAAAAACAATCACGGCAAAGGTCAACAACGTAAATATGACTGCCAAGCCGAGATTGGCAGAAACTCCTGCCAGAGCAACCAGTATCCGGGAACTTTTCCGGGGCAGATTTGCCCGGTTGACCGGAACCTGTCCCCAGGCAATGCCGACCAGACAGAGCGTAATCAGCGACCACAAGCCCATTTGTTTGAATGGACTCATTGTCAGGTGTCCGGCGTCGGCAGCGGTGGGATCCCCGTTTTTCAGCGCTATGTAGGCATGCATGAATTCGTGGGCGCAGATGGAAAATATCACCACCAGCGCCGTTGCGGCAAACAGCCGGGGATCGGAAAACAGTAATTGGATAAACATATTTATTCCATTATTTTAACAACATGCAGTCGCCGTAACTGTAAAAACGCAGTCCGGCAGCTTTTGCCTGTTCATAAGCTGCAAGCACATTTTCTCTGCCTGCAAAACAACTTACCAGCATCAGCAAAGTGCTGCATGGCAGATGAAAATTTGTCAACAGCATATCTTCGCCTTTGGGTTGACGGGGCGGATAGAGAAAGATATTCGTCCTGCCGCGTTGCGGAGTCAAAATGCCGTTTTCATCGCAGCAGCTTTCCAAAACCCGTACCGTGGTAGTGCCGATCGCCAGAATTTTTTTACCGTTTTTGCGGGCGGTATTGGCAAGTTCCGCTGTTTCCGGCGGAAGCTCAAAATCTTCGTAGTGCATCTGATGGGTTTCAGCGTATTCACTGCTGACCGGCTTGAATGTTCCAGCCCCGACATGCAGTGTCAATTCACCGATGCCGATACCTTTGTCCCGGGCTGCCTGCAGAATTTCCGGAGTGAAATGCAGTCCCGCCGTCGGAGCCGCCACCGCCCCCCGGTTGGAGGCGTAAACGGTCTGGTATCTTTCCACGTCTGCCGGTTCATCCTCGCGCCGCAGATACGGGGGCAGGGGAATGTGTCCGTAACGCTCCTCAAATGCCGGAATATCCGCCGAGGAAAAACGGATACGGAACGTGTCATCCGGATTACGCCCGACAACGGTAAAATAATCGCCGTATGGATTCAATGTGCCGTCGGCAAAGGTCAACACAGCTGTTACTCCGGCTTTGGCTCGTTTGCCGGGTTTCAGCATCACGTTCCACTCCGCAGGATCGCCATCGGCAGGTTCCAGCAGCAGGATCTCAAATTTGGCACCGTCATCCCTGCCGTCTTTTTTGGCAAACATTCTGCCGCGCAAAACTTTGGTGTTGTTGCAGATCAGTGCATCTCCGGGGGAGAGAAATTCCAGTATATCCCCAAAGGGGCGGATTTCCACTGCGCCGGTTTTCCGGTCCAGCACCATCATCCTGGATCCATCCCGCTTCGCCGCCGGATAGCGTGCAATCAGGTGGTCGGGGAGGTCGTAGTCAAATAATTTAGTCGCCAGCATAATATTCTCTCATTCTTCGCCGCGCATCTGCCGCCGTGCTTTGCGGAGCCGCGCCAGTTCATATTCAGAAAGACTGTTGATGCCGCTGGTGGAGAGTTTATTCAGCAGGGCATCCAGTTCCTGAGATGATACCCGGGTTTCATTTGCCCGGTCCGCAGAGGAATTCGGGGGCGGAGGCGTGGATGCAAAATCCGGTTTGGGGATGGATTTGAATATTTTACGCAACGGATCCCACGGCAGTCTTTTGCCGAACATGAAACGCATGGTGATGTAGCCGCCGATAAATCCGCCCAAATGCGCCAGATGAGCGATGTTGGTGTAGCGGTTGAAACTGAAAAGAAATTCCAGAATGGTATAACAGATCACCAGTGTTGTGGTTTTCAGCGGTGCAAACGGCATCAGCAGCATCACAAATTTGCGTTCCGGTTCCAGTGTCGCCGCCGCTGCCATGACTGCGCAAACCGCACCGGAAGCGCCCAGCAAACGGTTTCCGGTATGCCAGTTAAAGGCGAGGAAAAGCAGATTCCCCGCCAGAACTCCGGAAAAATACAGGATGAAAAATTTCTTTCCGTTCAGATGCGGTGTTACCAGTTTGCCGAAAATATACAATCCCCACATGTTGAAAAGCAAATGCCAGAAATCCGCATGCATGAATCCGGCGGTGAAGATCTGCATGATTGTTTTTACGCCGAATGTTCCGCCGGTTTGCAAAATAAAATCTGCTCCGATGCGTCCCTGACTGAAATAAAATATCACATTGACGGCAATGATCGTAAAAAGAGCCTGGCTGCCGTTCATCGCATTTCCGGATGATTGCCGGTGCATGTAGTCGCGGTCATAGATACCCATTATAAAAATTCCTTATTCCTGAATCAATTCTCCAAACAGTGAAACTCCGCCGGAACGGGTTATTTTTACCTGCCGTACCGCCCCGGGAACGACGGTGGCATCCGGTTCAAAGTGGACGACGAAATTAGTTCCGGTACGTCCGGTCCAGCGGGATTCATTTCTGGCGCTGACACCTTCGCAGAGGACTTCCTGCACCGAACCGGTCAGCGTGGCAAGTTTGGTGCTGATGCGGTGTTGCAGATCGTCCAGCAGGATGTTGTTGCGCCGCAATTTTTCCTCTTCGCTGACCGTATCTGCCAGCAATGCCGATTTTGCTCCCGGACGGGGGGAATACTTAAAAATAAACGCCTGTTCAAAGCCGACTTCATTCATTAAATCCCGGGTGAGGGCAAAGTCGCTCTCCTCCTCGCCGGGGAAGCCCACGATCACATCCGTGGAAAAAGTCAGATCGCTGATCGCACTGCGCAGCTGGGCAACTTTATCCAGATAACTTCGGGCGGTGTATTGACGGTTCATCGCCTGCAGGATCCGGTCGGAACCGGATTGCAGCGGCAGATGGATGTTGTGACAAACTTTCCGGCATTTTGCCAGTGCCTCGATCAGCCGGTCATTGAAGTAACTGACGTAGGGCGAGGTGTACCGTATCCGTTCCAGTCCGGGGATCTCGTTGAGTGCCTCCAGCAGTTCGGCAAAAGGCGAGTGACCGGCAGCCGGCGGACGGATGTCGCCATTCAAGCCGTATGCGGCGACATTCTGTCCCAGCAGCAGGATTTCTTTCACTCCGGCAGCTGCCAAAGCACGGGCTTCGGTCAGAATCGACTCCAGCGAGCGTGAAGCTTCCCGGCCCCGGACGTAGGGGACAATGCAATAACTGCAGAAGCGGTTGCAGCCGCGGGTGATGGCGATTTGTGCCGACCATGATGTGTTACCGTGGGCGCCCAGCATGTCGATCTCTTCCGGAGCGACATCAATAGCGGCAAAACGTTTCCGCTGTGCGGAAATTTCAGCGATCGCTTCCGGCGCACGGTGCAGCTGACCGGTGCCGAGAACGAAGTCCAGATGCGGCAATTCCGCCAGCAGCTGGTCGCCCAGACGCTGCGCCATACAGCCCATGACCCCGATGATAAGGTCAGGCTTGCGGAGTTTGAGTTTTTTCATGTAACCGATTTTGCCTTTGGCTTTGCGTTCTGCGGCATCACGGACACTGCAGGTGTTGAAAAGCAGCACATCGGCATCGTTTTCGGTATCTACGAGGGTGTGGCCTGATGATTTCAGCAGCGCTCCGATCGCTTCGGAGTCGCGCTCATTCATCTGACAACCGTAAGTTTTGATAAAAATTTTCATTCTTCAAGTAAAACCAGATTATCGCGGTGAACGGCTTCGGTATCGACATTTCTGCCTAAAATGGCATTGATCTCATCAGAGTGTTTACGGCAGATGCTCAGCAGCTGTACTGCGTCAAAGTTTACCAGCCCGCGGGCGATGATACGGTTTTGCCCGGTCATGATCTCCACGGTGTCTCCGCGACGGAAATTTCCGGCAACGGAGACTACTCCGGAGGGCAGCAGACTTTTGCCTCTGGTACACAATGCCTCCGCAGCGCCTTCATCAACAGTCAAAGTTCCGGAAACTTTGCTGAAAAATCCTACCCAGCGTTTTTTGCCGGAAACCCGGTGGTTGCGGGGCAGAAAAAGGGTGCCGATATCATCCCCGGCAAGAATTTTCTGGATTACATCAGTGTCTCTGCCGTCAGCGATCCACAGAAATGCTCCGGCGGCAGTGGCAATTTCTGCGGCACGGAGTTTGGATGCCATGCCGCCGATGGAGAAGTTGCTGTCATCGGTGCCTCCGGCAAGAGATTTGATTTTTTCGGTGATTTTTTCCACTGCCGGAATACGGTCACCGAGTTTGCCGTCAGCAGTACGGTCGCGCAGACCGTCAACGGTGGTGAGCAGTACCGTAAGATCAGCTCCGGTAACGCTGGTAAGCATGCCTGCCAGCGTGTCATTGTCGCCGAATTTCAGCTCATCAACGGAAACGGAGTCATTTTCGTTGACGATCGGCAGGATGTTTCTTTCCCAGAGGGCGGCGATGCAGTTCATCACATTGAGGTATCTGCTGCGGCTGCGCAGATCGGCTGCGGTCAACAGCAACTGGGCGACTTGAAAGCCGTGTTTTGCCGCTTCTTCAGCATAAATTGACATCAGCCGGGTCTGACCGAGAGCTGCCAGAGCCTGTTTGTGACCGAGTTCCGCCGGGCGGCGGGAGACACCGGCGAGTTCCATGCCCATGCCTACCGCCCCGGACGTGACCAGTAAAACTTTATGACCGGCATTGCGCAACAGGGCAATGCCGCTCACCAGCCGGGCGACAGAAGCCCGGTCGATCAGCAGTCTGGTGCCGGCTTTGACAATGATTTGTTTCGCCGTATTGACTGCATTAAAACGTATGGATTTGATTTCTGACATGATTTTTCTTTAAAAAATTAGTTATTTAACCTGCTATCATCTTTATAATATATAGCCTTTAGCGGGCTTTTTTCAATCCCGTTAAGCGTAAATGATAAAAAAAATGCGTTTTTTTTTACAACTTCATTTGAAAAAATAAAAAAACTCAATATAGTACCTTTTTCATAAGCAGGCCTTGTAATCAACAGAAAAGGAATATCTTATGGCTACTGTTTGCCCGTATTGCAACATGGAAGTGCGCGAAAGCGCTATCGAGGCAGAGGACGGTTGTTGTCCGGAGTGCGGTGCCCAAATCACCGCTGCCAGCTCATTGCTGGATGATCCCGATGCGGATTATTTGGATTACGATGACGAAATGGATGATGTTTTCAGCGATCTTGATGACGATGAAGATGACGGTCACGATTTTTCACGCCGCGATCTTGACGATGACAGCATTTTCGGAGTCGATGATCTGGATGGCGAATTTGACGAAGAATTTGACGAAGATTTCGACGATGACGAGATGTTCGATGACGAAGACCTCGACGAAGAATTTGACGAAGATTTCGACGGTGAGAATGACGAGGACGAGGAGTGATCCTGTCACCGTCCAACGTGTGCGCCCGGAGCAAAAGTTCCGGGCTTTTTTTATTTGGGAGAGACCAGCGGCGGCAGAGCGGCAGCTTGACGCATTTTTTGAACCTGCTGCCACAATTCCGGATCCCGGTGGAGTTTTTTCAGAAATGCTGACGTGGAAATTCCGCATTGGGCTGCAGAAAGTTTGTGATCACAGCAATTCTCGCTGAAAATATCCAGTATTTGGGCGGCAAACAACGGGTAATCAGGAGAAGATATGGCGCAATCCATCCTTTCCGGTGTTTCTGCCGGCGTGATGCGCCACATACAGGCTATCTGCATCCGCAGTTTGCGCAAAGCATTGGTGCGGTTGCGGATCTGACTGCGCTCGGTGCAATCCCCGGCAGTGAAATTTGTGCCGGGGAGCGAAACGGTGACCGCCGAAGACGTTTTATTGCGTTTCTGTCCGCCCGGCCCGGAGCCTTTGGTAAAGGAAATTTGACAGACGGCACTGAGTTGAGCATCGTCCAATTTCAGTAAAATGTTGCGTTCCGGTAACATTTGTTCAGAAAAATTGCTTGTATTTTTTGTTTTATGCAAATATATTATCAACAGTGATTTTTTTCAAGTTACTGCGGGGTAAATGATGAAAATTATGAGATCATTTAATGCAAAAGTCACTGTGCTGTCGCTGTTGAGTGTGATTTGCGGTATTGCAGCATGGTGCAGTTTTGTATTGCCTCAAAGTCAATTGTCCACCCGGAATGTTGTTTTTGTTCCTCCCAAAGCCGCGCCGGATAAGTTACCGGAGACGAAAACGGAGTTTGTGCCGTTTCAAATGCAGGTGTTGCCGTGGCATCAGGCATTTCTGACGGACAAAGGAAAAGCTGTCCGCGGCTTTGCGATGGGGTACTACCTGCAACAAAAAGAGATAGATGGTGTCAGTGTGGCTTTGATGCATGCTGCCAACCAGCGCAAAAGCGGCCTCAGTATTTCGGCAATTGATTTTTGCGGAGAATCCAGCGGCTTATCCATGTTTCTGGCAGGAGGAGCTGTGAATAATAAAGGTTGTGCGGTGGCGTTCTGGAATCTCGCCGAAACCAATAACGGGGTGCAGATCGGTCTGCTCAACAAAAGTCACCCCGATGCCCTGATCGAATATGGTATGAAACCGCAGAAAAAAGAGGATGGTTTCGGTGTGCAGGCAGGCCTGGTGAATTATTCTGAAGGCAAAGGGGTACAGTTTGGATTGTGGAACACCAACCCCAATGGTTTTTTGAAACATTTTCCGATCATAAACATCAGTTGGTGATGTAAAAAGCTCCATTTTTTGCCGGAAATAAGTTTTTTTTTGAAAAAAATGGCTTTTTTTTGATTCTGCAAGTTGCAATTCCGCTTGGGGGGACTATATTTTACAGCGTCTTTTCGGGGATGATAATTTGAGTGGCAGAATGGTCTGCCGGATTTATTAAGAGACAACAATATTTGTGAAAGGTATTGCGTAATGGATTTTTGTCTCGCTGCTGCCGCTGGAAGCCTGCTGCCTTCCGGAACGTTGAAATTGTTGTGGATCGGAATAGCGGTCTATATGATCGGCATGCTGACTATCGGCTGGCTGTCCAGTAGAAAAGTTACCGAGATGAGTGACTTTTTAGTCGCAGGCAGGCGTTTGCCATTGTGGATGGCAACTGCTACTTTGCTGGCGACCTGGTTCGGCGCAGGTTCCAGTATGGGTGTGGCAGCTACCGTTTATGATGATGGGATCAACGGAGTACTGGCTGACCCTTTCGGCGCTTCTCTCAGTTTGATCCTTGCCGGTATTTTTATTGTCGGTATGCTGCGCAAAAAAGGTTGTATGACCGTCACCGATATCATTGAGCGTCAGTATGGCAAAGGTGCCGGAATTTATGCTTCACTCTGGATGGTGCCGGTTTATGTCGGATGGCTCGGCGCCCAGTTGCTCGGGCTTGGGACGATCCTTAATTTGCTGACCGGTATTTCAGTGCCGATGGGAACTTTGATCGGTTCCGTTGTGGTTTTGATCTACACCTGTGCCGGCGGCATGTGGGCGGTGACGCTTACTGACGTGGTGCAGGTCGGGATTATGATTGTCGGATTGATCTTTTTGCTCCCCGGTACGATCAATATTGCCGGCGGCAGTGAGGCGTTGTTTTCATCCTTGCGCCCCGAAGACACTCTGTTGCCGCTCGGTGCAAGCGGGTTCAATGACTACGTCTATTATATCGGCAGCTGGATCGTGATGGGATTGGGCTGTATGGTCGGTCAGGATTTGATCCAGCGTTCTCTTTCCAGTAAAAATGCCAATATTGCAGTTGCCAGCAGTGTGATGTCCGGATTTTTCTACATGGTGATCGGCTTGATTCCGATCATTGTCGGTATCGCTGCCCGGATCATATTGCCGAAATACGGTATTACTTCTGACGTTATGGGAGATAATTTGGAAAATCAGGTGCTGCCCCGGATCGCAATAATCGTGTTGGGCGAGAGTTATCCGCTGCTGCTGACGATTTTTATTGCGGCATTGACTGCTGCGATAATGAGTTCGGCAGACAGTTCTCTGCTCGCCGGTGCATCGCTGCTCTGCAATAACGTGATGGTGCCGCTGTTCCCGAAATTGCGCGCTCAGAAAATGTTGATTTGCACCCGTGTTACCACGGTGCTGTTGACAGTGATCGCTCTGGTTTTGGCATTGTGGGTGAAAAGCATTTACAACTTGATGATCAACAGTTGGATTTCGCAGCTGGTGATCGTGTTTATTCCGGTGATGATGGCGTTGTATGTGCCGAAAGCCGGTCGCAATACCGCTTGGGCAACGATGATCGTCGGTACGGTGGTGTGGATCGGTTATACATACATTTTCAGTTGCGGTACCGGAATGGGACTGGTGGAACTGCTTGGCAGTGATCATTTTGATCGGGTCATTACCTGTGGTGCGGTTTACGGATTCGTTTCTGCGCTGCTGACAGCGGTTTGCTGTTATGCCGGTGAGCGTTGGGCGGACGAGAAAGAGGAATCCGGAGAGATCGGAGCGTGAAACTGATCTCTTTAGCTGAAGTTGGCATTGAGAACGCCGCAGCTGAAGTTGCGGCGGGATTGCGCCAGCCGGGTGCGGTGGCGGTAGTGCCGACGGAAACAGTTTATGGCTTAATTGCCAAAGTCGGTGATGAAGCGGCATTTCAAAAGATTTTTTTACTGAAAAATCGTCCGGCAGATAAGCGCATCGGCTGGTTCGCCGGAAATGCCGGGATGCTTGAGGCACACGGTGTTATCCTGACCGGGCTGCCGGAAAAGTTGATTCAGCGTTATACCCCCGGAGCTTTAACGATCATTGCCCGTCGCGGCGATGGGGCGACTCAGGGATTCCGTATCCCGGATCATCCGCTGCTTGCCGAATTGCTCCGTCTGATGGATATGCCGCTGCTGCAAACCAGTGCTAATTGTTCCGGTATGGCGGACGCCGGCAGTTGCGGGGAGGCGTTGAGTCAGCTGTCCGGGGAGGTCGATTGTGCCGTGGATGGCGGTGCGCTGCCACCCGGTGCTTGCGGCTCTACGGTGGTCGATGCCACTGGCAGTGTTCCGAAAATATTGCGGCAGGGCGCAGTTGATTTGAATAACTGGCATTGACAGGTTATATTAAATCAAATAACATATTCGTTGGCATGAGGTTGAAGCGTTGAAAAAAATAATTTTTTTACCGGTTTTTCTGATTTTTACTGTTGCTGTGCCGTTTGTTGATGCATCTCCGGCGCAGGAGGTCAACTCTATTCTGGCTTCGGTCAACGGCGAAGCGATCACCTTGATGGATGTGCTGCCTTTGACCATGCCGCGTGAAAATCAATTGCGGGCGATTTATTCCGGAAAATTGCTGGAACAGGAGATCCGTACTCTGCGCAAAAATACTGTTGACCGGTTGATTGACAGCAAATTGCTGCAGAAAGAGTATGCCAACCAGACATTCAGGATCGCCAACAGCGATATTGAGCGTGAAATTGACCGGATCGCCGAAAACATGGGGTGCCGTTCCCGGGAGGAGTTTCTGGAGAAATTGCGTAAAGACGGGATGACTTTGGAAACCGTCCGGCTGGATCTGGAAAAAAATATGATGGCGCAGACTATGATCCAGCGCCAAATTATGATTGCCGGAAAAATCACCCCCGGAGAAGTTTATAAGTATTTCCTTGACCATAAAAAAGAGTTTGTTAAAGAGGCGAAAATCGGGCTGGAAATGTTGAAATTGGAACCGTCCCGACCGGAATTGTCAAAAGATGTTGCCGAAATTTCCGCCGCATTGAAGCGTCAGGATGTCGATTTTTCAGCGTTGATAAAGAAATATACCCCCGGAGCCGGAACCGGAAATCTCGGTGAGATCGAGTGCCGGTTGTTGCGTCCGGAGTTTGCCGCGGCATTGAAAAATGCCGTGACCGGTGCCGTGGCCGGCCCTTTGCAGGTCGATGGGGCGACGGTGTGGTTGAAGGTCGTTTCGTATCAGAAAGCTGTGGCGATCGAATTCAAGGCGGTTGAGGCGCAAATAACGCAGGAGCTGGAAAAGAAGCGGCGGGAAGGCATTTTGCAGGAGTATTTTAAATACTTGCGTAAAAACGCAGTGGTAGAATATTATTTTTGATGGAAACAGGACAAGTGATTAAGTTATTTTGCCAACAGTGCGGGAAACCTTTCCCGGTGAAAAAAGATGATGCTTCGGATGTGAAATGCCCCGATTGCGGCACGGAGGCGCTCCGCCCGGCAGAATGCCCCGGCCCCGGAGTGGTGATCGGAGATTTTTTGATTGAAAAAGTCATCAGCAGTGGCGGCATGGGGCTGGTTTTCGAGGCCAGACAGTTGTCGCTTGACCGCCCGGTGGCGCTGAAAGTGCTGCAGGGGGAGTATACTCAGGATCGGGACTATGTCGCCGGATTGTTCCGGGAAGCCCGTGCCGCTGCCAAAGTCAACCACCCCAATATCGTTCAGGCGTATGCTGTCGGTGACGACGACGGAGTTTTCTATTTTGCCATGGAGCTGGTGCGCGGCAAAACCATGAAGTCCATCATTGCCAAAGAGGGAATCCTGCCGTTTGAAAAATCTGCCAAAGTCATTTGCGATATTGCCCACGGACTGGCGGTGGCGTGGCGGGAGCAGAAACTGGTGCATCAGGATATTAAGCCGGACAATATCATGATGGACGAAAGCCGTGATCTGGCAAAGTTGGCTGATCT
Organism: Lentisphaerota bacterium; assembly: GCA_015061865.1. Classification (GTDB taxonomy): domain Bacteria; phylum Verrucomicrobiota; class Lentisphaeria; order Victivallales; family Victivallaceae; genus UBA1784. The sequence goes on along the minus strand of SUVU01000002.1, from coordinate 64,111 downwards.
CGGTCTTGCCAAAACCAGTTCTGTTGATGCGATCGATGCCGGTGAAGATGAAGTTTTCGGCACTCCGCAGTATATCAGTCCGGAACAGCTGACCGGTGTGCCTACTGATATTCGCAGTGATATTTACAGTTTGGGAGCAACGTTTTTTCAGTTTGTGACCGGACGTTTTCCGTATATCGCTCCGACGATCGAGGAGCTGGCGCGAATGCATGATGCCGGCAATCTGGAACCGCCGCAGTCGGTGAATCCGGAAGTGCCGGATGAGTTGAACCGGATCATTATAAAAATGATGGCCCGCAATATTGAGGAGCGTTACCAGACTGCGGAAGAGTTGATTCAGGATCTGGAAGCGTTTTTGCAGACCTATCGTCCCGGCAAAAAAGATTGGAAAAAACTGGTATGCAAAAAATTGGCAGCTTGGCCGTGGAAAAAAATATCAAAAGTTTCAGCGTTTGCTGCCGGTGGTATCGTCGCCGTTGGTGCTGTTGCCGCGGTAGCGTTGTTCCTGTGGGGCAGATATGGTAATTTGCCGGAGATGCTGCAGCCGGTGGGCAAAGCGGTTTTTGGCAGTTTGATCGAAAGACCCGAACCGGAAATCGTGGAAGAAACGGTCGTGGCGCAAAAAGAAAAAAGTCCCTATGAACAAGCGGTTGCCGGAGTGTTGACCAATTTCTCCGGAGTGGAAGCGGTTGACCGGCAGTGGCTTTTTTTGAGCGCGCCGGGTAATGCCGAAGATGCCGCTTTACTGTCTGAAAACATCGGTGCTTTTGCCAAAGCTGATGAGGCACGGTGTGCCGTTGCGAGAAAAAATTTGAGAAGTGATTTTATCCGCTTGCGGAATCAGCGCCGTGCAGAAGATGCGGAGCGCAAACGGCTTGCACTGGAGCTGGAGCAAACACGCAAACGTGATTTGGAACGGGTCCGGCAGGAGGAGGCCGCCCGCAAAATAAAACATTTGGCAGATAATCAAAGCCGGGTGGCAGGTAGTTTGCGCAAATGTATGGAGGCATTCATACAGGTCGTTCATGGTGCGGAACGAAGTGTCTTGGATAGAGCTTTGAGTGAGGCGGAGTACGTCAGAGAGTCTTTGTCCGCAGATACCCCGGAAGAGCAGTTGTTGAAAAAGCAGTTCAGCGACGTTTTGAAGGAATTTCCGGCAAAAGTTAAAGAAATCCGTCAGAAAATGGATGCGATCAAAAAAATCAATGCCGATAAAAATATATCATTCAATAAAAACGGGCGTCACGTTGTTGCCGGTTTCACTGACAAAGGTGATGTCAGAAGTCTGGACGGAATCATATTTACCTTTGATGAACTGGAAAAAAAACAGCAGGAACGTATCTTGAGTAAAATTGGACAAAATGGTGCGTTTTACTTCAATATTTACCGCCGCAAAATTCCGGCGGCACAGGATGTGAAAACGGCCGGCATGTGGCAGACGTTTGTTAAACTGATGAATCCGTAAAAGTATTTCTCCCGTCGCTGACGGGAGTTTTTGTTAATATCTGAAATAAAGCGAAAGGGCGCAATATGTTGGAAATCACCAGTCATCGGCAGGGAGCGGTGCTTAACCATAATCACGGTACTGAAACCGAATCAGCATTGACCGTTGAAATCAGCGGTATTTCTGAATTGGGTTGTCCGGTGAAAATAAACGGAATAACGGCGGAAATGTGCGGACGGAATTTTTCTGCTCAAATCGCTTTGACTGAAAAAATCAATACCGTTACGGCAACTGCGGTTACGCCGTATGGCAATTACAGCCAGGAGTTGAAACTGGTTTGGGATAAAAAATCGTTCCGGCGCAATGATTTTTATATCGACGATCATATTTTTACTTTTACCGATCTGGCAAAAGAGCGTCCTGCCAGTGCGTTTGACCACTTTTATCTGGGCGGCTTGAGAAATATCCACCGCAAATTTGGAACGAAATTCACCCTTAATACCTTTTATCACAATGCGCATCATGAATTTCTGCTGAAAGACATGCCTGATACCTGGAAAAGTGAATTTCAGGATAATGCCGATTGGCTGAAGTTTTCGTTTCATGCGTACAGTGAGTTTCCCGACCGTCCCTACTGCGAAGCATCTGCAGAGGAGTTCGGCAAAGATTGGGATATGGTGCAGAATGAGATCATCCGTTTCGCCGGGGAGGGGAGTTTCGTGCCGCCGATAGTTATTCACTGGGCTAATATCCATCCGGCCGTGGCGCAGGAGATGATCCGGCGCGGCACCAGAGCGTATAGCAATAACCTGCATCCCCGGGTGATGGGCGGACCGAGTCTTGCCGACCGTCAGAAAGGCGGCAATATGGCGGCAATTGAAAAGCGTTCTGCTTCCGGAGTCGACCGCAATCCGGAAACGGAAGGGTTGAATCTGCATTACGGTTTTTACGAACCCCGGAATTATCTCGCCCAATCATCGGTGTATTATGATCCTTTGATTGATCTGTTCTTTTTTGGACAAAACAGTGTCTGCTGCAATCTGGTGCCGCTGGATGAGATTCCGAAACGTTATGAGGCAGTTGCCGCCAGAGCCGAAAAAAGCGGTTTTGAGGTATTTAATGCCGCCAGCCATGAGCAGTATACGTTCCCGTATTACCCCAATTACCTGCCGGATCACCTGCAGCGTTTGGAGTGTGCCGCAGAATGTCTGAAAGAAATGGGCTGCAAGGCGGTGTTTTTCAATGAAGGTGTTCTCGGCAATACCAGTTGGGACAAGTGAAAACGGTGAAAAATGGCGTATCCGGACAACGGATACGCTTTTTTTGTGTTTTTTTTGCGAAAAAATCAATAATCGGATTGAAAAAAGTGCAGTTGCAGTTTATAGTATCGCCGATAGTGAAATATTGGGGAAATTCCATAATGAAAACTGTAAAGATAAAAAAGTCGTTCACGCTGATCGAAATGATCGCCGTGGTGGCAATTGCCGGGGCGTTGATCGCCATGTTTGTACCGGCATTCAGCCGGATGATGTTCGGCAGTAAAGTCGATCAGGCGGCATCGGATTTTAAACTCGGGTTGGAAATGGCGCAGGCGCAAGCGGTTTCATCACGCAAATATGTGGCGATGGTCATTCCGCAGTACTATGGCAAAGCTGACAAAAGATTGCAGCCGTATTGTGATGGCGGCTACCGTTTGGCGTTTGTGGATAAAGAAGGACATTTTTTCGGTTGGGTTCCGGGCAGTTCCTGGCGCAATGCCGCAGACGGAGCGAGATTTTTGCAATTGGTTACCAATTTGAAAGATTTGAAATTGGATTCATCGGTTTCTGAAGATGAGGATTGGACATCTCTGGGAGATGACCAAAACCGTAAGGCGGTGATATTCAGTCCGTATGGCGGTGTGGTCGGTGACCGGAACTTGGAGTTTTCGTTCACAGAAGCGGCGTATTCCGGGGAAAATACCGATGACGAGCGGGCAAAATATGACTTCCCCAATGAGGACAATAAGGTTACTTTGATTCTCAACTTTGTGACCGGCAGAGTGAAATACAAAGAGGATTGATTTATGCTGAATAAAAGATATTTCAACATGGTCGAGGTGATGCTCGCAATTGTGGTGATCTCTCTGGGATTATCGAGTGTATTTGTGCTGTTTCCTGCCGGGTTGTCTGCGCATAAAAATGCCGCCGCCGACAATAGTATTGCTGATTTGGCAGAGTTGGTTATTTCCGGTGTCCGGGCGCAGATCAATATGGATACTGCCAGCGGCTCCGGTTTTGGGACATGGGCAGATGTGAAAGATGAGATCAGCGATGTCAGCGGCAATAATGCCGTCAGTGGCGGGGACGACAGCCAGTGGGAAGTTCCGGAATTGCTGAAAAGCGGTAAAGATGATCACGATAAAATAGAAAACGCATCTTTGCTGCGGTCTAAAAATAAAAAAAATGTTTTCCTGGTACGCCAGATGTCCGGACCGGAAGATGAGAGATTTGTGGATTTTTCTGCGATTGCCAGAGTTTATGTCGATACAGACAGCATGACAAAGGAGTTCTTTTACATTGCCAAAGACAATGCAGAGCCGAAATATATGTTGTACGAAAAAGTTGGCAAAGTTAATATGGATGATGTTCTGCTGCCGCTGGTGCTGGAACTCAGTTATCCGGCAGAAGTACCATACGAAGAACGTGAAAAAAGTTATTTCCGGTTTGAAATTTTTAATGAACACTATGTGTTGCCGACCCAGGGGACGCCATGAGAAAATTACAATATAAAAAATTTACACTGGTGGAGCTGCTTGCCGCAATGGCGGTTTTCAGCATACTTTTGCTGGTATCGATGCGATTGTTTTCCGGAGCGCAGCAGTTGTGGGTGAGGTCGGAGCAAAAGACCAATGCTTTTGCCGATGCCCGGACTGCGATGGAATTTGTTGCGGTGCGGATGCAGACGCTTGTCTACTATGAAAATGTTCCGTTCAGCATGAAAGATAACGAAATTTGGTTCGCTACCTCCATGCCGATGGATAACCGTGATGATGAATATTATTTGCGGTTTCTGAAATTTGAGCGTGATGCCAATGCCGGTACGCTGGTGATGAGAATATATGCGGGTAAAGAGGAAAGCCGCAAGTTTATTGCACATTTTCCGCCGTTCAAAAATCAGGATGCTGCTATAACAGCTTGGGATGCTGTCAGCAGCAAACTTGGAAGTTCGGAAACAGTTGAATTGATAGATAACGTGACTGATTTTAAAATTCATGGCTTTTTTGCAGTCAAAAATGGCAATAACTGGGAACTGAAGCCGCAGGAAAGTGTTTCATCTGCATTCAAAGATGGCTCATCTTTTATCACTCCGCCGTATATGATCGAGGTGGAGATTTCTCTGCTTGATAACAAAGAAGCGTATCTGCGGTGGAAAGATGGAGATGATGATAAGAAGAAAGAAATTTTTTCAGAATATGGTTATACGTTCCGCCGGGCAATTTTGCTGGGACACAGGAGTGGTGAATGATGAAACACAAATTCAAATACTATAACAGGCGCGAAAGCGGTGTCGCTCTGGTTTTTGCCATCGGTTTGCTGGGGTTGATGCTGGCTGTGGGGCTGGCATTTCTCGGTAATGCGTTGATTTTCAAAAAAGTCGCCCGCAACAACAGTTCCCGTACTCAGGCTCGGATGCTGGTGCTTTCTGCTGCCAATCGGGCTGCCGCATCAATCATGGTTTACCAGCAGCAGGCGATCGATAATGATGATGCTCCGGATAACTTTGATAAAATTTACAGCTATGGGGCATACGATTCTGACGGGAAAAGCGCTGACAGCGGTACCATGATTACCGATGGTTTGTTGAAAAAAACTAATTCATCATCCAAAATGCTGCTGCTTGAGGACAGCTCTCTGGTCGAAAAAGGCTTTGCTGTGGCATATAATGCCAGATTTAAAAAAGAAAAAGGTGCGAAAGATGCATGGGATGGCAGTTGGGTCTTTTTCTACAATAAAAAAGACGGTAATGATCGGGAGATCGTCGGTCGTGCCGCCTGGCAGGTAGTGACATCCAGCGCCCAGATTTTGGCTCCGGTGTTTATGCGCGGTAAGGTTGAAAAAATCGATCCTGACGACGCCACCTTTAGAGCCAGTAATCATCGCTGGGGCAGAGAGATCGATGAGGTGTATTTGGATGAAAATGATGGAACCCCGGATTTTATTAATGACAAAATTCAGGCAATTACTCCGGATACCAAAATCAACGACTTCGAAAGTTTGTTTTCTTACTTAAAAGACGATACTGCAGTGCAGACTTGGATCAAAACATGGTTGATCCCTGATTTTACCGAAGAGGACGGATATGGAACGGTTGCCAAACCATTTCCGATCTTTCCGGAAGTATACGTTTATCAAAAGGACAAAAAAGGGCCGAAACAGCAATTGATGCGTTTCAATATTTCCGAGGGCGACTACGGCAGTGACAAGTGGTACGGCAGATTGGGAATTTCTGCTGACAGCGATAAAAACAGCAAAACTGCGGTCCATAAACTGACGTTGGGAAGTTTGCTTTACCTGCCGTCCAAAGAGCCGCAAAAAGATAAGGATATTTCTGAAAAATCCGGCTTGCCGTTTTTGCGCTTGATCGGTCATGCCGAGGAATCAGGGGCTTCATTCCGCAGTGCGGATGGCGGCGAAGTGGACATGATGGCATGGCGCAAACAGATTGCAGCTAACTTCAACGATTACTGTGATGAAGACAGTATTCCCACCTCTGATGTGAACGCAGAAAAGTGGCTGCAGGATTTGCCTGCTGATTATACTACTGATTTTGCCGATAAAATACCGACATTCACCGGTAATGAAAAAACTCCGTATCTGTATGAGTTCGGAATGAATTTCGGTATCGTGCCGGCGGAATCTGCTGCAACGGAAATAAAAACCACCTCTACTGGAGACGGCTCTTATTCTCTGGCGGTGAGACTTCAGGCACTTCCGGTTTTGAAATTGGCAAATATTTATGACTTCAAGCCGGATGAAGCATTTTCTGCAATCAGCAGTGATGATAAGTTTATGAATGGATACGTAGATTTCGGAAAAACCGAAGTCACATTTGCACCTAAAGCACTTACGCTGAAAAAAGTCAAATTCTCATTTGATGAAACCATTGATGAGGTGAAGTACAGCCGGACGGCGACGGTGGATGTCAAAATCGAGGATGCCAATTCCTTTAAAAGTGCTTTTGCGGCAGATTTGACGATGGCTCCTGAAGCAGAGGTTTGGAAAAACAATGCCGGAGAGGTTAAAAATGTGCCGGTTCCGTTTGCCAAAAACAAACTTGACAATCAAACCGGCACGAATCCATATCCGCTGTTTTATGCTAAAAATGAGTCGGACGCTGATTGGCAGTATTTGAAATGTACGGTGAATAATATCAATTTTTCAGTAGCATTGGGCGATTTCCGCACTGGAACCGGTAATGGGCTTCCTGAAAAGGTCAAGTTTGAAAATTTTGAGACGACCGGTACGCAAAATATTACATCGTTGAGCCAATTGGAAAGCGCATTGAAAGATCAATTGTATAATATCACTGTTTCCAATCAGGCCGAGGATGTGGTTTTGGAGAAAGTTGACCTGAAAAAAGTTTCAATAAAACCGCGCCGTCTCGTTTTGACCGGCAAAGAGAAAAATTCCAATAATGAAATCGGGGTGGATTTCGCCGGGCATTTTGAGGAGATCAAATGGGAACGTGCGACAGGTGCAGATACGGAAATCAGTTTGGTTCCTGATAATGATGCCAAGCGCGCCGGAGTGTTGATCGGTGGAGGCAAAAATTATGATCCCCGGCAGAATCTTTACGGTGCTGACTGGATGACAAGTAATGTCAAAATGGTGAAATTGGCTGATTTCAAAAATCCTTCACTTGCCGAAATCAAGTCAGCAATGGATATTGATGATGCCGGAGATAGCGGCTTGGTCAATTCCGGCGATCCTAAATTCAGCCCGCAGAACAGCAGCGGCAGTTTTGATAAAGAAACCGTCGCCGAACCGGCGTACACGGGAGGCGAAAACCGTTTGTCAACAGCCTATATCCGCAATGCTCCGATGATGAGTCCGTGGGAAATCGGGGTGATCCATCGCGGTTTGAGATGGCAGACTTTGAATATCAAAAAGGCCGGCAATCCGGGAAATTCGGATGATTTTTCCGCAGATAGTTTTGAGCCGAAATTTAATGCCGAAGGCTCTGATGAGGATAAAGATTGGAAATATGCCGGGACGAAATACAGTGACGGTGACGGCGCTCTGCTGGAGCAGATCAAAATGACTGACCGGGTGGATTCATACGGAAAAATAAACGTCAACCTGATCGGCAAAAACGATTTGGATATCAACATCGTCAATGCTCTTTTCAATGGCGTGGTTTACAATCAGAATATGGGGGATTTTATCAAAGAATCCACCCGTACTAACGGACAATTTCCTGCTGTTGGCGGTAATAGTAATGAAAAAGATGTCACCTCTGATGAAAGTGTGTTTACCAAAATGAAAGCTGCCAGCAATCTGCGTCCATTCGGGAGCAGGGCGGAGTTTCTTAATTTTGTCAGTAGTGGGACATTGGCAAATGTTTTTGGCAAAGTAACTCTTGCTGATAACGATGCGGCGCAGGAGGAGATCATCGGCAAAACGATCAATCTGCTCGGTGCTGAAACCACTTCGCCGGCAATGGTTCAGGTCGTTATTGTTGCCCAGAGCATTAAGGATCGCAAAGGCGTGCAGGTCAGAGCCACCAGCGAAACCAGCAAAGGCAAGTTTACTGCAATTGATGGTTCTACTGTTGATGAAATTGAGGACGGCACGGTGGCTAAAAAGTGCGAACTGGGCGTATTTGATGCGCTTGAACACTCCGATAACGATGATTTAAATGTGTATTTTGACGAAATTACCGGTGAAGTCAAGGCGATGGTGACATTTGTCCGCGATCCGGCGACCGGCAGATTGTTTATCAACCGGATCGATTATCTCAGCGATTAATAAACTTTGAGGATATAAAAATGGGTTATTCATTTAAACCGCAACCGATTTCTATCGCAGGTATAAAAACAGATCCAATGCCGGTGTCGTTGTCGGTCGCTCCGCAAACGGCAGCGCCTGAAACTCCGATGATCGGACCGGAAATCGGTCCGGATCCCCGCAATGCCCAGTGTACCATTAAACTCGGTGATGTCCCGGGCATGGATGCACCGCATGGTATAAAATATGACTTTATTTTCGGTTTCCGTTTCCTGTTACCGGCTGGACGTCGCTACCATGTGCTGGTAATGGATATGGATACCGATCTGCCGCTGTATGAAAGCACTCTTGACGGCGGCGGCATGGTCGTCGGTGACCGTAAATATTTTTTGCGTTACCACGTCAGGATTTCGGATGCAGACACCAAAGAGCTGTTGTTTGAACATAAATTTGATTGTAAAGGCAAAAAAGTTTATGTGGTGGTGCCGGACGGTGGTTTGGGCGAAAATTTTGCCTGGATGCCGTATGCAGAGGAGTTTCGCCGGGTGCATCAGGCAGATGTGACGTGCGTGATCGGTGAGTGGTTTATCCGTTTGTGTGGAGATCTTTACCCGAAACTGAAATTCATCCCGGTCAGCGAGCGTCCGCCGCTGAATGATGGTTATGCTTCGTATTATTGTTCGGCTTTCCCCAAAGACCGCACCAGTTGGCGTCCGGTGGCGCATCAGCACTTCGGGATGCAGCGCTCTATTTCGCAAATGCTGGGGCTGCCGCATGAGTATTTGAAAGTCCGGCTGCATTTGGATGCGCCGCGTCCTTTCAAAGAGCCGTTTGTCTGCATTTCCAGCATGGCAACTAATCCGTCCAAATATTGGAATTTTCCGGATGGGTGGAACACGGCGATCCGTTTTTTGAAATCTATCGGTTTCCGGGTGATGGATATTGACCGTGAACATGATTTGAATTTTGCCGGGAAACATTATTCGATTCCCACGGAGGCAGAAGATTTCACCGGACGTTTACCGATTTCCGACCGTATTGCCATGCTGCAGCACGCTGACTTTTTCATCGGCTTGCCCAGTGGTTTGTCCTGGGTGGCATGGGATTGTAATATTCCGGTGGTGCTGTTGGCTGGCTTCAGTATGGAGGGTGCGGAGTTCCCAACCCCGTACCGGATCACCAACTTTAATTATTGCCACGGCTGCTGGAGCGATCCGACGTTGTTTTTTGACGTTAATGCTCCGGTTTGGTGTCCGCGTCACAGCGGTACGCCGCGGGAAATCGAGTGTACCAGAGCGATCACGCCGCTGATGGTGGAAAAAGTTCTGCGGACGATCCCCGCTGTGCAGCGGCAGTTGGCGTTGACTCCGCCGGAAAAAGTGGTTTCAGTGATCCATGAATGAGGTAATAATCCTTGCTGATGGCGAGTTCCCGCGCCGCAGTGAGTTATTGGCGATGCTTCGTAACGCCGGAATGGTGATTTGCTGTGACGGGGCGGCGGATAAACTGGTCGCATTTGGCAGAGAACCGGACTGGATAGTCGGGGATTTGGATAGCGTTTCTCCTGAAACAAAGTTGCGTTTTGCTGCTAAAGCGGTGCATTTCTGTGAGCAGGAGACCAATGACCTTGCCAAAGCATTCCGTTTTTGCGCCGAAAAGGGGTTGGCTCCGAATGCAGTGTTGGGCGCATCAGGCGCCAGAGAAGATCACATGTTGGGAAATTTATCCCGTTTCGCTGAAAATGCGGTAAATTTTTCCGGATGCCGTCTCTATACCGAGCAGGGATTTTTTCAGGTTTTTGCCGGAGCAGGGGAGTTTGATTGTCCGGTAGGGACCCAGATTTCGATATTCAGTTTTGATCCGTTGCAGAAATTGAATTCGACCGGATTGAAATATCCGCTGGTCGATCTGGCTCTGCCGTGGTGGCACAGCGGGACATTGAATGAAGTAGAAGCAGATAAATTTACTTTGTGCAGTACGGGCAAGACGCCGATTTTATTATTTTTTAAATATTGAATTTGCTTTTTGAGCAAAAAGATGCTATATTAAAAAATATGATGTTGAAGTAAAACGTTTTGAAAGGGGGTGAATTCCATGCATACCGAAGTCCGCGTCAAAAAAGGCGAGATCATCGACCGCGCTCTGCGTCGTCTGAAAAAGAAACTCGACAAAGAGGGAACCCTCAAAGAATTGCGCAATCGCCGGCACTATGAAAAACCGAGCGAAATCAAACGTCGCGAAGCCAAACAGCGTCGTCATTGATCGCAATGATGAAAAGCGTCCGTCAGGGGCGCTTTTTTTATGCGATGAAATATGAAAAAGCCGGTGAAAATGAAATTTCACCGGCTTAAGATTTATGTCAATGATTTACATTAACGCCATCATTTTATTCATTTGCGCTTCGATAGACTCAACCAGTTTGAATTGCGTCCGGCAGCGGTCAAGATTTTGATTCGGGCGCTTGGTTTTGAAGTACACATCGCCCATCAGGTAATCGGTCAAAAAGCGCATGCCGATTTCCAACGTGATGAGTTTTGCCGAAAACGGCAGCATTTCTTTTTCCGCTTCGGTCAAAATCGCTCCGGCGGTATTCAAAAAACCGTCGAAAAATCCCTCATACATATCAAATCTCATGCCGACCCGGTCGAGATTTACTTCATCTTCTTCGGCAGGGTTGGTGCCGCTGCGTACCATGTCACCGAAATCATAGAGCGACAACCCGGGCATGACGGTGTCAAGATCGATCACACACACCGCTTCACCGGAAAGGTCATCGATCAGAATATTATTGGCTTTGGTATCGTTGTGAGTGATCCGTTCCGGAATGGAGCCTTCGGCATGAAGCTGCAGGAGTTTACCACATTCATCTTTGCGGCTGAGAACAAAATCAATTTCTCTGGCAACTGATTTGACCCGGTTGCAGGAGTCGGCTTTTATCGCAGCCTCCAGAGCGTTCACCCGCTTGGGAGTGTTGTGAAAATCCGGAATGGTTTCATGCAGTCTGCCTTTGAAGTCCGACAATTGCTGTTGAAATTCGCCAAATCCCTGAGCGACCCGGAACGCCTGCTCCGGAGATTCCAGCACTTCATAAGCCCGGGCGTGTTCTACAAAAACGTATGCCCGCCAGCAATTCCCGTTATCGTCAAACGCATACGGTTTCCCGTCATGCGCATGAAGCAGGCGCAGGGTGCGTTTTCTGGTTTCGGCTTTGGCTGTACGGATTTTTTCCAGAATATGATCGGTGACTCTGGCGACGTTTTCCATAACGTGTACCGGATTTTTGAATACATTAGAGTTGATCCGCTGCAATGCGTAATGGAGCCGGATACCGCCCTGATCATAAGTCAACTGAAATGTATCATTGACATTGCCGTTGCCGAAAGGGGCGCCGACCAGAAAATCTCCATATACATCAAACATGCCGATCAAGCGGCGGATATCTTTTTGCGAATACGGTATGGCCACGGTGATACTCCTTAAAAAAGTTGCTGGGGATACGCCCCTGAATCAACCAGTTTTTGCAGGGCTTTCTGCACGCCGGGGCGGTCTTCCTGATACGTTACGCCAAACCAGCTGTCCCGGCTGTGACACATGGTGATTTCGGCTTTACCGGACTGGATGAGCGAATCGACCACAAACGGCAGATAAAATTCGCTTTTGAGTTCGGTGCCGTGCGCAGAAAGAAATTCAGTGAACAGCGTTTCCAAATTACCGATGATTTCCGGCATGAAGCCCCAGGAATTCATGGACGCCGGTTCGTTGCCGGTCAGCACGTTTTCAGAGCCGTCATCCATTGCCGAGACGATCACTCCGTCCGGGCGGCGGAAAATTTTAGTGTTTTCTACGACTTTGGCAAGATGTCCCTGACCGTCGTCGCTGCAGATCCCGCGCGAAACCGAGCCGTTTTCACTCAAAGTGTTGCTCAACTGAAATGCCGCAATACAGCCGCGAACTTTATCCGTTGCCGGAGGATTGCTCAAATATGCCGCCAACTGACGGTAACTGTCCTGACCGTAGAAGTCATCGGCATTGATAACTGCAAACGGTTCCGTGAGCAGATGTCTGGCGGCGTAAACGGCGTGACCGGTGCCCCACGGTTTTACCCGGTCTGCCGGCGGCGTGAAATTACCGGGCAGGTCGTTGAGATCCTGAAAAGCAAAATCCATTTTGACTTTGCCTTCGTAGCGTTTGGCGATCACATTTTTGAATTCATTTTCAAAATCGCGGCGGATGACAAAAATCACCCGGTCGAATCCGGCACGCATGGCATCAAAAACGGAATAGTCCATCACGGTTTCTCCGGACGGTCCCATCTGGTCAAGCTGTTTCAGTCCGCCGTAACGGCTGCCCATGCCGGCGGCAAGAATCAATAATGAAAGTCCCATTTTTTACTCCTGATATGGTTATAGGATCATGTACAATACTCAATATAGCCCGTATTCGTTTTTTTTGCAACCGGATTTGAAATTTTTACCGGAAAGTCCATAAACTATGCGTATGCGTGGTTGCATAATCAGCCCGGTGGTATTAAATTAAATCAGATTATTGAATTTTTGTAATTCCAAAGGAGAAAAAATCATGTATACTTTGATCACTGGTTGCCGCCTGGTTTCGCCCGGAGTTGATATGCCGGAAGCCTCAATTTTGATTTGTGACGGCAAGATCGTACAGGTCGCCGCCGGAAAAATCTCTGCTCCCGCCGGAGCTGAAGTCATTGATGCGCAGGGCACAACTGCGGTGCCGGGATTTATTGATGTGCATTGTCACGGCAGAAACAGTTATGACTTCTGTGACGGCGATGCCGCCGGTTCTGCGGCGATCGCAGTAAATAAACTTGCGGAAGGTGTGACCACATTGCTGCCGACGACGTTAACGGTCAGTGAAACGGAATTGGCAGATTCTTTGAGCGCAATTGCCGCGTATGATCAGAAAAGCGGTTGCCGGATCCCCGGAGTGCATCTGGAAGGACCGTTTATCAATGTCAAATGTGCCGGGGCGCAGAATCCGGAATTTGTCCGGGTACCTGATGCCGCTGAAGTTGCCCGGCTCAATGCGGTGTTTCCAGTGGCAAAGATCACTTTTGCCATTGAGGAAGCCAATGGCGTGGATTTCGTGGCGGAAATGCTCAATGCCGGGATCGTGCCGTCCTGTACCCACAGTGCGGCAAAATACAGTGTTTTCAAAGCGGCGTATGATACCGGTTTGCGCAATTTGTCGCACTTTTGCAATCAGATGACGCCGCTGCACCACCGTGATATCGGTCTGGTCGGAGCGGGGTTGCTGCATAAAGATGTGTTTGCGGAGTTGATTTGCGACAAACTGCACATCTGCCCGGATATGATCAAGTTGGTGTTCCAGACCAAAGGCGCCGATCATGTTGTTTTGATCACCGATGCCATGCGGGCGGCGGCGATGCCGGACGGTGAATATTCGCTTGGCGGTTTGCCGGTGCTGGTGGCTGACGGTGCGGCACGGTTGAAAGAGGGCGGGGCGCTGGCAGGCAGTACGCTGCAGTTGGCGACAGCGTTCAAAAATGTTTGCGAAGTCACCGGTTTACCGATGAGTGAAGTGGTGCGTTCGACCTCGGCATCGGCGGCGAAATCGCTGGGCTTGCTTGATCGCGGCTATCTGCTGCCCGGGTATCTGGCTGATATTGTGCTGCTGGATAAAGATTTTAACGTGCAGAAAACTCTCGTCGGCGGTGAAGTGCGTTATACCAGATAACCGTTGTGCCGTTGTTGCGCCGGAAGCATTTAATGTTTCCGGCGTATTTTATATGCAATGGCGAATACGATTCCCGGTATCATGCCGCCGAGATGGGCGGCGTACGCTATCGGGGAATTGTAATTTACAAAAAATGCCACAGTCTGATATATGACCCAAAGCGCAAATGCAACCCAAGTGTATATCGAAATCCAGCGGCAGCGAATCAAAAAAGATAGTTTTGCCCGGGGAAACGTGATGGCATAGGCGGCAATTATACCGGATATGAAACCGCTGGCTCCGATTACCGGTATCGCCGGATTTCTGGCAGACACAGCATACGTGGCAGTGGCAAAAAGTCCGGATGTAAATAACAGAATCAGGTAATTGCGTCTGCCGAATGCGTCTTCCACATTGCCGCCGAAACCGAGCAAAAAATATGTGTTGCCAAGTAGATGTACCAAGTCGCCATGTATAAATGCTGACGTTAAAATGGTAATGCCGCCGAGGGCACTCCAGTTTTGCGGTGTGAAGCCAAATTTGCGGATGAAAAATTCCAAATTACGGAATGTGACGGCAAAAACGATGATACATACTGCCGCAATGCCCCAGGTCAGATAGGGACGGCGCATTACCGGATGGTGGTCTGTTTTTACCGGCATACCCAATAGTGCCGGCAGAATTTTCCAACAAGAGTCAGGCGGGGTATTACTGTCGTTATCTGTTTTATCGGCAAGCTGCCGGGTTTGATATTCTGCCAGAATCTCTTTGGCACGCTGCGGCAGGTTTTCTGTTTCTTCAGGGGGCAGTACCGGAAGATGTTCGGCTTCTCCATGGTCAAACCACACGGTTTGACAGGAAATACATATATCCAAATCAAAATGAAATTCACCGTCGGCAAGTTCCAGCATCCGCATTTTTTTGCCGCATTGCGGGCAGGGGGCACCGTAAATGAAGTTGCCTTGTATGGCATTGCGCCACAATTCATTGAGAGAACCCGGATCGACATGCAAAGTTCGTAATGCCGCAAATGTGGTCAAACTGCCATGATTGTGAGGGCACGAGTAACGGATTATGCCGGAGAATAACTCTTTTTGAAGTTTTTGCTCACAACGAGGACACTTCATTCCCCCAGCCCTTATTATTCAGTTATTCAATAATCGTGCCGATGGATGCACCGCAACGGATGAGCGTTTCCATGCCGCCGGCGGAGTGAGTCAGTAAATCGGCATCAAAGGCAAACTTATCTGCATCAAACAGCAAAATTACCGTTGATCCGCCGAATTTGAAGTAACCTTTTTCATCACCTTTAGCATGGTGTCCGGTCGAAGCGGTTTGCATGATGGAACCCACGCCGAATGCTCCCACATCCAGATAGAGAAATTTGCCCAATTGGGGATGAGTTAATTCCGTTACTGTGCGGGCGTTTTCCACAAACACATCCGGGGCCTTATAAAACGCGATCGGATTGACCGAGTGATATTTGCCCGGGATCAGGCGGGCAGGGGCGGCTTGTTCACAATCGCACGGATAGTGAAAACGGTGATAATCCACCGGTGCCAGCCGGAATACAGCAACGTGATAGCGTTTGGCATCAAGTGATTGACCGCAAAGAGTTTCCAGCGATCTCACGGCACCTTTGACCGGGATTTTGGCCGTTTTATCAACATCGGGGTAAACCAGCAATCTGCCATCTGCAGGGGAGCAGACCACGTTTTCATCAGCGACAAACGGGCGCATTCCCGGTTTCAGTTTGCGGGTGAAAAAATCGTTGAAAGAACCATACTCCTGCCACGATTTTTCCGCTTCATTCAGACGCAATCCCGGTAAATTTGCCAACTGCGGGATTTTTTTGTGGGACTTGGGGCTGTCGTAATATTTCCCCATTAATTTTGACGGCAGTGAACTGTTGAAAAGGAATCCCCATAATGCTCTGCCCGCCAACGTGTTATAGGCAAAGCGCAGCGCGCCGTCCCCCATTACCGTCTCGGTACAGATTTTGCCGGACTCCCGGTCAAAAAATTCGATGGAGTTTTTTTTCATGACAATATCGTATCAAGCATTTTTCCGGCTAAAACAGCTTTTTCTGCACTTGGTAATATCACCTTGCGTCCATCTCGGCAGAGCAGCAGCAGGGCGTTGGTGTCGGTGCCAAAACCGTCAGCGACCCAGTTGGCGGCGATCCAATCCAGATTTTTGCGTTGTAATTTTCCCAATGCGTTCTGTTCCAGATCATCAGTTTCTGCGGCAAAACCGACCAGAATCTGGTCAGCACGTTTGTTTTTGCCTAATGATGCCAGAATATCCTCGGTACGTTCCAGTTTCAACACCAACTCTCCGGGCATTTTTTTCATTTTATGCGTTTCCGGATTGGCAGGACGGTAATCCGCTACTGCCGCCGCCATGATGATCACATCGGCATCAGGAGCATTTGCATGGATCGCCGCTGCCATTTCTGCCGCAGACTCCACATGGATCGTCCTGACGTTTTCCGGTTCCGGCAATGTTACCGGACCGGAAACAAGTGTGACTTCATGTCCCAGACAGCTCGCCGCATTGGCAATCGCATACCCCATGCGTCCGCTGGAAAAATTGGTAATGAAACGTACCGGATCGATCTTTTCTCTGGTCGGTCCGGCACTGATGAGAAACTTCATAGAATTACTTTTTTGCCGGAATAATGACCAGCGAGTCTTTGGTAAGCGTGTTGCCTTCAATTCCGACATTGAGTTTGCGCAATACCGGTTCCGGAACGTTGTATTCAGCTGAAATTTCCGCCCAGGTCATATCTTTGGTAAGTTCGATTGCCGTTGTGTCATCAGATGTGGCGGTGTCAACGCTGTTTTCTTCTTTGGTCTGTTCTGTGACCGCAGGAGCATTTTTGGGTTCAGTCTGTTCACCCGTGACAACCGGGGTGTTTTTTTCTACCGGAGGAATATCAGCGGTACTGACAGCGGCACCGGATTTGCCGGGAATGACCAATTTCTGACCGACCTGCAGTCTGCGGGCGGCGGCTTCATCGAGGTTGTTCGCTTTCATCAAGTCAGAAACTTTGACTTTGAAACGTCTGGCGATGCGTTCCGGGGAATCACCTTTTTTGACCGCATATTTGCCATCGTTAAGAGCCGGGGCAGAGGCGTTTTTGCCGGAAACGGCAGATTTTTTACCAATTTTTTTGCCGCTGCTTTTAGCGCTGATTTTTTTGTCCGGAATAACCAGTTTCTGACCGACCTGCAATCTGCGGGCAGAGGCTTCATTGAGGTTATTAGCTTTCATCAAATCGCTCAAGCGGACGTTGTTTTTGCGGGCAATGCGTTCGGGGTAATCGCCGCGTTTGACGATGTAAACACCTTTGCCGGAAACGGAACTGCCGGCAGCCGCAGAAGCACTGTCAACGCCGCCGGAGGAAACTGCATCGGTCATCGGCTCATAGGACGGAGTGATTGCAACAGGTTTCGTTGTTTTTTCGATATTTTCGATCCGGGACTGTTCGACCGGGGTGGTCTCAACTACCGGGACGTTGTCAATCGGAGCCGGGATGTAATGACGATCGCGCATCACATCATCGACGCAACCGGTGAAAAGCACTCCGGCACCGGCTGCCACTGCAAAAAAGGTAACTTTACGCACTTTGTTTTTCCTCCTGAATTTAAAATTTTGTGCCATTAAGTGATAATATCATAATATAAGGAACGATTGCATTTTTTGCAATAGTAAAAATGAAAAAAAATCATTTTTCCTTTTCAGATTCTGAAATCCATACAGTTTCACCTTTTTGAGCCATGTTATACTTCTCTCTGGCAGTCCGTTCCACCTCTGCCGGAGAGTTCTGCAAATTATCAACTTTAGTACGCAGACGGGTGTTTTCCTGTTGGAGCCTGGTCAGTTCCGATTGCAGTTTTTTTACCTTTGCCTGTTCCTCATGCAGCTGTTTGTAACGCGGCAGCAGAAACAGTACCGTCATCACAACAGCGATGATGATAAATAACACCCACCAGAAAGTCGCCCGGTTTTCTTTGCTCAACATATAATATTATCTCCTTGCCGGCAGGATCAGCGTTCCGGTTGCAGAGTTACCAGAAATTCGATATTGGTGCGGCACTTTTTCAATCTGCCGAGAACCATTTCCATCGCCTCCGCCGGGGGAACTCCATTGACGGCTTTGCGCAACAGCCACACTTTGTTGAGTTCATCCGGATGCAGGAGCAATTCCTCTTTTCTGGTGCCGGATTTTTCAATGTTGATCGCCGGATAAATACGGCGGTCGGATACATTGCGATCCAGATGCAGTTCCATATTGCCGGTGCCTTTGAACTCTTCAAAGATCACATCGTCCATGCGGCTGCCGGTTTCGATCAATGCCGTGGCAATGATGGTCAGACTGCCGTGATTTTCGATATTCCGTGCCGCACCGAAAAAGCGTTTGGGTTTATGCAATGCCGTGGCATCCACACCGCCGGTGAGGATTTTGCCGCTGTGCGGCTGCAAGGTGTTGTACGCCCGTGCCAAACGGGTGATACTGTCCAGCAGGATCACGACGTCTTTGCCGTATTCGACCATGCGTTTGGCTTTTTCAATGACCATTTCTGCAACTTGAGCATGGCGTTCCGGCGGTTCGTCAAATGTGGAGCTGACCACTTCGGCGTCGATCATGCGTTCCATGTCGGTCACTTCCTCGGGGCGCTCGTCGATCAGCAGAATGATCAACGTGACTTCCGGATTGTTTTCCCGGATGCTTTTGGCAACTTTTTGCAGCAGTACAGTTTTGCCGGTGCGCGGCGGGGCAACGATCAAACCGCGCTGACCTTTGCCGATCGGAGTTACCAGATCAAATACCCGGGTCGAGAAGTCTGCCGGATCACGCTCCAGAAGCAATCTCTGGGTCGGGAAATACGGCTCCAGACTGTTGAAAGGGATAATCTGTTTTTTGCGTTCCGGGGTATCATTGTTGATCGATTCCACTTTGAGCATGGCAAAGAAGCGTTCTTTTTCCCGGGGGGAACGGATCTGACCGGTGATGAAGTCGCCGGTTTTCAGCGCAAAGCGTTTGATTTGCGACGGGCTCAAATAAATATCCTCTGACGATGGCAGATAACTGTAAGTCGGGGAGCGCAGGAAGCCGAAGCCGTCCGGCAGCACTTCCAGATAGCCGCTGCCGTAAAGCAGACCGCATTTTTCGGCATTGGCACGGAGAATTTCACAAATCAGGGTGGATTTTTCCAAAGCCCCGATGCCCTCAATGCCGAGTTCAGCACCCATAGCTGCCAGTTCCACGATGGATTTATTCTGCAATTCGGTAATATTCAGCGTGGGCGCATTGGGATCCGGCGGCGGCAGATTTTCCTCGTCGATTTCGTGCCGGTCAGCATTGTTGTTGCGGTGATTGTTGCGGTTGTTTTTATTTTTGCGGAAACGATCCCGGCGGTTGTTGTTGCCATTATTTCCGTTATTGCGGTTGTTGTCCCGGTTGCCGTCGTGGGGCTGATTTTGCGGTTCTGCCGGAAGCGGAGTGTTTTCACTGTTTTCCGGAGCAATGGTTTCCTGAACCGGTGCCGGGGCAGGGGGGATGTATTCCATTTCCGGAACTTCCGGCAGCGGCTGCTGGACTCCGGGGGCGATGACAGCCGTGGGATCGGGGGGATTGGTAAATTCAGCCGGAGCAGGTTCGGCTTCTTCGTTTTTTACTTTGCGGGGACGGCCGCGGCGCCGGGGAGCTGCCGGGGCGGGTTCATTTTCAGGAATCTGCGGAAACAGATCGTTTTCGTTGCTCATAAGATTTCCTTTCATAAGCGCATATATGTAACAATAAAAATTATAATCAGTTTCAGAAGCCGGCAAATAATTTGTCCAGCTGGCTGGTCATGTCTGCCGGGTTTCCGGTATTGATGACTGCAAAATCAGCCTTTTCCAATTTTATTCCGGCATCCAGCTGCATTTGCGTTCTTTTGGTGATTTCCTCATCAGAAAAATTTCTGCCGTACAATCTGGTTCTGCTCAACTGCGGCGGTACCCAAACGGTCAGCACGGCATCAAAATATTTCTCAAATCCCGCTTCGTACAACAACGGGATTTCAAAAGCACCATTGATATTTTGCTGACGGCAAAACTGTATGTCCGCCACCATTTTTTCTGTCAGCAGCGGATACAGAATTCCGGTCAGAATATTCATTTTTTCAGGGTGGGAAAATACTTCCATTCCCAATTTTTTTCTGTCAATATCTCCATCGACAGTAAACACATCGCCAAAGTTTTCCCGTACCGCTGCAAAGAGTCCGGCGTGTTTCTGCTCGTAAAAATCACGGCAGACGGCATCGGCATCAAAAGCATGCCACGCATGGGATGCAAAATAACGCAATGCAGAACTTTTGCCGCTGCCGAATGCGCCGGTAATGCCGAGAATCATAAAGTGTCAAACTCCGAAAATACTTCAATGCAGTGAAGTTATTTTTGTTCCGGGAAAAATAAACAATGATGATAATCCGATTGGATTACGCATAATTTACCATAAAAAAAATTTTTTGCAAGTTTTTTTCAGGTAAAGAAATGTTTTTTTGCTGATTTTTTCTGTTTTATGGTTTTTTTCAGGGATCAGCGGTTGAACTTATTCGCTGCGCCGCAATTTTTCCCGGCAGAATACCGCCCGGAAAATATCACATTCCGCAGTTGTAAGTTTTTTGCCGTAACGTTTTTGCAAGTGACCATTCATAATGCCGGTAAACATCTCATTTATCATGGCAATATTCACATCTTTGAACAGCCCCAGGTCTACTCCCAAACGCAGTCCGGACAACGAATCCAGAGCTTCTTTTTCGGTCAAAGTGTAGCAATAACGCAATCTGCCATATGCTCTGCCGATTTGATCCAGCAGAGCATTGTGATCTGATTGCAGCAGTTTTTTTCTCGTGCGCAGTTCACTGTCAATGATTTGCCTGATGATCGTTTCCAGCGAGTCGATGATTCTGGATTCACTTTCGCCCAAAGTGACTTGATTGGAAATTTGAAAAAGATTGCCGGATTTGTCAGACAATTCACCGTAAACCCCGCGAACTTCGATACGGAGTTTGGCAAGACCTTTCAAAGTGGCTTCCATTTGACCGGTCAGCACCAGTGCCGGCAGATGCAGCATCACCGAAGCCCGCAAGCCGGTACCGACATTGGTCGGACAGCTGGTCAGAAAACCGAATTGATCGTCGAATGCGAAGTCAAGTTCTTTGCCCAACTGGTCATCCAGCAGGTTGATCTCCTGCCAGGTCTTGCGCAGCTGCAGTCCGGGGCGGAGGATTTGCAGCCGGAGTTGATCCTCTTCATTTATCATCAGAGAACATGCTTCCTGCGGACACACCAATATTCTGCGTCCGGGAACGGCAGTGAAAAATTCCGGGCTGGCGAGCCGGCGCTCCAGCAGAATACTGCGGTCGATATCATCCAGTTCCGATGAGGTGAAGCACATGGCATTTCTTTTGCTTAAAGCCGTGGTCTTTTTTGCCGCCGCAGTGATCGTGTCACAGACGGCAGTACATTCATCATCTGTTGCCAGCGAGGGGAAAAGGTGATCCGCCAGATTCCGGGCCAGCCGGATGCGGGTGGATATGGCGATTTGACTGTCCGGCGCTGATTCATCCAGAAATGTGACCGGACGGTTAAGCAGGTTTTCCACATTGTCGTAAATCATGCTTCGCCTCCGTCATGGTCCGATTCTTCTGCAGTGCGCAAGGCGGTGATGCGGTCGCGGCAGACCGCTGCGGCTTCGTAATCCTCTGCTGCAATAAGTTTTTTTATCTCCTCCTGAAGTTTGGCAATTTCCGCCTCCCGCAGTGCCGGAGTTACGGCTTTTTTGGACGGAGGGCGTTTGCCCAGATGGATCGTGCCGCTTTGAATATTGGCGATGGTGTCTTTGATCATGACCTTAAAAGTCTGATAACACTCCGGACAGCCAAGTTGACCGTTGGAATTGCGGAGTTTGTTCAATGACAATCCGCAGCGTGGACATTCCGGGCCGCTGTCGGCAGTGTCAGCCGCTTCAGCGGCGGTCTTTACGGTGCTGGCGAATTTTTTGATGTTAAAAAGTATTTCAGCAAAACTGCTGCCGAAATTTTCGACGGGCGAGTTTTCGTTTTCTTTACGGAAGCACTCATCGCACAGATGTTTGGTCACACTTTTACCGGATACATAGTGGGTCATGTGAACAGTGGCTTCATTTTTTTTGCATTTCTCGCATAACATAATTCAGTTTCTCTCCTCTTGCGGTGATTGCGGCATACTATACTACAAATACAATAAAAATGCAAATTTCCAACTTTCAAGGGTTGAAAAACTTTTTCCGGAGTGCTAAATTAACAATATTGATGTTTGCCGGGAACCCTTTCCGGCGTGCCGCAGAGAGTATTAATAAAAGCAGAGGCTGAATTTATGAACAGTATCGACGATCCCGGACCTCGATGGTGCAATGCCGCCGGGGATTGGCAGCCGCTGCTTGGTGCCGGTTGCTTCTGAAAAATCATCCGGCAAGCTGACCGGTGTGGCGGCATTGCATTTGACTGTGTCCTCTTGACGCTGATTAGAAAAGAAAGAGGAATCACCAATGTTCAAATGTTATGATCTTGTTGACGGGCGTGTCCGGCGTTGTCCGGATGGGCAGCTCGGGATTATCCAGGTTTACAGCAATCCGACCGATGAGGAGAAACTCTACCTTGTCGAACAGTGCGGTATTGATGAACACACCCTGAATTCTGCACTGGACGATGACGAAATAAGCCGTGTTGAGTATGAGCAGAACCATGTGGCGGTGATTATGAAACGGCCGCGGGAGATCCAGTTGGAAAATATGATGGCTTTCCGGGTATTTTCTCTGGGGGCATTTCTTTTCAAAGACCGCATAATCGTGGTGCAGGCTGAGGCATCATCGCTGTTTGAGCATGGCAAAACTCCACTGCGTGGAAACAGTATCCCCGGCGTGCTGCTGCGTTTGCTGTATCATGCCACCCAGCATTTTTTGCAGCACCTGCGGCTGATCCGCAATATTTCTGATGAAATCGAGAAAAAAATTGAATATGCTGTGACCAATAAATCCATGGTCAATGTGTTTTCATTTCAGAAAAGTCTGATCTATTACGAATCTGCCACCCGGGCAAATCTGCTGCTGCTCGGCAGGTTGAGAGATGATTGCCGGCGGATCGGATTTCAGGAAGAGGAGCTGGAGTTTCTGGAAGATATTGCCATTGAAAACAAACAGTGTGACAATCTTGCCCGGATCTACACCGAAATCCTGACCGGAATGACCGATGCCAGACGTACTATTGCCAGCAACAACCTTTCCAATATCATGAAATTGCTGGCGATCATAAATATCGTGTTTATGCCGCTGACCGTGATTACCGGTCTGGGGGGAATGTCGGAATTTACCATGATGACTGAAGGTCTCTGGTGGCCGCATGCCTATGCCGGATTGGTGGTGGTGATGGCGGTGGTCAGTCTGGTCACCTATTTGCTGGTGCGTGATATCGGAACTCCCCGGAACAGGAGGAAACGTTGAAATGATCAAAACAGCTGCACATTTTGTTCAGGCATCGTCATCCCGTTCCCGGATCCAGGAGAAACTGCGCCGGGAGTGGAAACGTTTGACGTTGACAGTAGTGGTTTACATTGTATTGGTGGTGGTTTCAGCTTGGATCGGCAGTCGCGGCGAATACAATCTGGCTGGGGACTCGATCAATGGTTTTGCGTTGTGGTTTTTGCTGTTGCCGGGATATCTGGCAGTCGGTGCTTTGGGCGCAATCTGCTGGTGTTTCGGAATTGTGCTGCCGTGGTGCGGCAACGAGGCGTGGCTGCTGGGAATATGCGATATTGTCCAGATACTGCTGATTTATGTACTGGTATCTCTGTTGGCGTTTGCCCGCAAAAAAGTGTCGTCACTGGAAATGTTCAGGCACTTTGTCCGGATACTGGTTTTCTGGGGATTGTTTCAGTTGGCATGCTGTGCGGTGCGCGGAGTCTGGAGCTACGGTGGGATTTCCGGGTTGCACCGGGGGGAGCAGACTGAAGCGGTCACGCCGGATCAACGGTGATTTTCAGCAATTCGCTTTCGGCTTTCTGCCGGAATTCCTGCAGCTGTTCGGCAGTAAGATCGGCGGGAATTTCTATCGGTTCCCCGATTATCAACGTCAATTTTGCTCCGGGTTTGGGGATTTGAAATTTATCCCAACTTTTTAATTGCCAGCATTTTGAGGAATTGATAACCACGGGAACGATTTTTGCTCCGGTGTGTGATGCCAGCATGACCGGACCGTTTTTCAATTTATACTTGGGACCGCGCGGACCATCAGGGGTGATGACGACATATTTGTTGTCTTCAATGACCCGGACGGCGCCGAGCAGGGCATTCATGCCTTTGCGGCTGGACGAACCGCGCAGGGTGCGGACGGAAAAGTGAGAGAGAAAATCCGTGAGGTACTGCCCGTCCCGGGAGGCGCTGACCATGGCAAAAGCGTTTTTGCGTAAACTGTATGGGAATGCCAACGGCAGGAACAGCAGCCGGTTGTGCCATATCAATACGACCAGCCGTTCCGGTCGGGCGCAAACATTGAATTTATCAATCAATTCCACCCGGTAAAAGATTTTGAAAAAAATTCGCATCAGCATTGCGGGCAAAAAATAAATCCAGGTCGGCAGTTTTTTGATCTGCCGGAATTTGTGTTTCAGAGTACTCATTTTTTTACATTCACTTTTTTGCATATTTCAGAGATGGTACAATTACTGCATTGCGGCGCCCGGCTGGAACAGACCTGTCTGCCGTGCTGGATCAGCAAATGGGAGAAGTTGGTCCACAATTCCGGCGGGACTTGCCGGTTGACTTCGGCTTCGATCGCTTCAGGGGAGGTGGTTTTCACCATGCCGATCCGGTTCAGCAGGCGGTTGACGTGCGTATCGACCGGAAAGCCGGGGATGCCGAAACAATTTCCCAGCAGCACGTTGGCGCTTTTTCTGCCGATCCCCGGTAATTTGGTAAGTTCCTCCATGGTTTGAGGAACTTCACCATTGAATTGCGCAACGATAATTCCGGCACATTCATGCAGATTGCGGCTTTTGTGGTTGGACAATCCGCAGGGGCGGATGATTTTTTCGATTTCCTCCACCGGAGTTTCGCTCATCGTTACGGCATCCGGGGCGACGGCAAATAATTTTTCCGTCACCAGATTTACCCGTTCGTCCCGGCACTGGGCAGAGAGCATTACTGCCGCCAGCAGTTGAAACGGCGAATCGTGTTTCAAAGGGCAGACACAATCACCGTAAAGCGCAAACAGCTGGCGGTAAAGTTTTAAGTATGTTTCTTTTGCAGTCATGGCAGTCGTTGAGTCCGGTTATCCATTTCTTTGGCACATCCGGGCGAAACGCTCACAGCGTTCTCTGATATCAGCCATATATGCCGCTTCCGCTTCCGGCGGCTGGGCATTGCCCGGAAATGCCGGATTGAAAAATGGCGATTTCTGAACATGAAGTTCAAAATTTATCACTCCGGTGTACGCAGACGAATCCAGCAGTTTTGCTGTGCGTTCCCAATCAACAGTGCCGTAGAAAGGCGCCAGATGCTGGTCGCCGGTGCCGTTATTGTCGTGCAGATGTACGGAGCAGATGCGGGATTTGTATTCTTCACACTCGGCAAACTGATTTTTCAAATTGATATTGGCATGGCCGCAATCAAAACAGAGCCCGAACAGCTCCGGCGGATAGTTGTCCAACAGATAGCGCAAAAATTCCCAGGTATCTCCGGGCATGTTTTCCAGCGCTATTTTGGCATCCATTTTTTCAAGCACCGGAACCAATTCGTCCATGGAACGGCGCAGTGAATCAAACTGCTGCCGTTTGTAAGCGATCTCCTCCGGGGTGGAGTTGGTTTTTATCCGCGGCTGATGCATGACCAGAACGCCGGTGGCGTTGAGCGTTTTCATCATCCGCAACCGGTTGATAATCAACTCGATGCCGGCTTTACGCTGATATTCCGGCACTGAAAACCAGCTTTTGTCGCCATTGGCACAGCCGTGAATATCCTGAATGGTCAAATTGTAACGCTTGAGCATTTTTTTGATGGCGCTCAATTCATATTTACCATAGGCAAAATCGCTGTTGCCGTATTGTCCCCAGAGCAAATGGGTGAATCCGTATTCGCTGATCATGCGCAGATGCCGATCCGGATCGCCGGTGAAGGAAAATAAGTTGGAGGAAACCGACAGTTTCATGGTTACTCTTCCTCGGGCTTGGCTTTGCGGTTCATCAGACTGCTGATCGCCGCATTGACATCCCGCTGTTCGTAAATAATGCGGTAGATCTCGTCAATGATCGGAGTGCTGACCTGATGTTGTCTGGCAAGAGTATATGCCCCCCGGGCAGTGGGGACACCTTCAGCGACGACCATTCCCATTGCCTGCTGGATTTCGGTCATGGATTTGCCTCTGCCGAGTTCTTCGCCGACGTGGCGGTTGCGGCTGTGGCCGCTGGTGCAGGTGACGATCAGGTCGCCGATGCCGCTGAGTCCGGCAAAGGTACTGCGCTGACCGCCGAGAGCTTCGCCGAATTTACTCATTTCAGCGATGCCTCTGGTCATCATGGCGGCTTTGGGATTGTCACCGAGTTTCATGCCGTCAATGATACCGGCTGCGATCGCCATGACGTTTTTCAATGCTCCGCCAAGCTCAACCCCGACAACATCATTGGATGTGTAGACCCGGAATGATTCATTCATCATCAGTTTCTGCACCATTTCTGCCGAATCATTGCTGGCGGCTGCGGCAACCACTGCGGTCGGCACCCGGCGGGAAACTTCCTCGGCGTGGCTGGGACCGGAAAGATCAATGAAATCAACTTCGCCGATTTCTTCGGCGATGATTTCGCTGATGCGTTTCCAGGTGTCTACTTCAATGCCTTTGGCTACATTGATCACCGGAGTGGATTTTTTGAAAAACGGAGCCAGATTTTTCAGCACATTGCGCAAAAACTGGGTGGGAGTCGCCAGCAGCAGGATATCTGCCCCGTCAACCGCGGCGGCAAGATCCGGCTGCAAAATCAGCTCTTCCGGCAAGGTCACCTGCGGCAGAAATTTGAAGTTTTCCCGGCGTTTTTTTACCTGTTCCAGATAATCCGGGAATGCTCCCCACAGCGTCACCTGATGACGGTTGCAGATCATATTCAATGCCAGTGCCGTCCCCCAGGCACCGTCTCCTATAACGGATACTTTCATAAAAACACCTCTTGAAACAACAGGGTTGAATTATACATTTGACTGTTTAGAATATACACCGGTATCGGGAGTTTTCAAGCCGTTTTCAGGATATTTGTTTTGCGAATATCACGAAAAAATCAAAAAAATTATCAAACAACCTTGAAAAATACTGTAGTTAAAGTTACATTAATAGCATGCGATTGTGTAAACAAAACAGATGTTGAAAAAACGTAAAGGAGAATCAATCATGGCAGACATAAAACAGGTTTTCAATGATGAAGTTCGCAGACTCGCCCGCAAGGAAGTGAAACTGGCAGTTGTTCCGTTGTTGAAACTCGTTGCTGAACAGAAACAGATGATCCGGGAGTTGAAACGTGAATTGGCGGCGGTGAAAAAAGATATGCCGGTGAAAGAAGAACCGGTTCAGATCATCGAAGTCGCTGAAGATGATGATAAAAAATACCGCCTCAACGCTGCCGGTATCATCCGTATCAGAACCAAACTTGATCTCACTCAGGGCAAATTTGCCGCATTGCTGGGCGTTTCCACTCATACCGTCAGCATGTGGGAGTTGGATAAAGTTTCTCCCCGGACGAATATGAAAAAACGTATTTGTCAGTTGCGTACCATGGGTAAACGGGAGCTGAAAAAGCATTTGGAAATGCTTGAAAATACCGAATCCGAAAAACAACAGTAACAGAATATAAAAATCAGGAATTTAAAATGGCTTATACAGTTGACACTTTGTTGGATGCTCTGGAAGAAAACATGATGAAATCCGAAGATGCTTTGAGCAGTGCTTTCGCCGGTATCCGTACCGGTAAAGCCTCTCCGGCTCTGGTGGAAAATATCACTTTTGAGTATTACGGCACCCAGACCCGGATCAAAGATGCCGCCGGTATCACTGCTCCGGAGCCGCGTTTGCTGGTCATTCAGCCGTGGGATGCCACTGCCGTCAAAGGTATTGAAAAAGCGTTGTTGTCCTCCAGTATCGGCATTACTCCGATGAGCGACGGCAAAACTCTGAAACTGCCGATTCCCGAATTGAGTCAGGATCGCCGGGTGGCTTTGAGCAAACAGGCGAAAAGCAGTGCCGAGGAAGCCAAAGTTGCATTGCGCAATATCCGTCGTGACGGCAATGATGCGGTCAAAAAATTTGAAAAAGACGGTGAGTTGACTGAAGACGAACGCAAAAAAATGCTCGATGATATCCAGAAACTTACCGACAGCTATATTGCCAAAGTTGATGCGATGTTCGCTGCCAAAGATAAAGAATTGATGACGGTTTAATGTGAAAGCCGTTGATATTTCAAAAGCCGCCGGAAAGAGTGTTCCCGGCGGTTTTTTTGTCCGTTTACTGCTATTGATCACCGCTGTCGCCTGGATTTTGCGGTTGGTCGCCGCATGGGAAATGTCCAGAGCCGGCGGCGGTATGAACAATATGTTTACGCCTCCTGAGACCAGCGATTTAGCTACTTATATGCAGTTGGGGCAGGAGTGTGCGGCGGGGAACTTCCCCCGGACATTTTATTATCAACCCTATTATTATGCGGTTTTTCTGGCGGCAATAAATTGGCTGTGCGGCGCAAAAATGGCGGTTTATGCGGTAATTTTGGTACAGTCGCTGCTGAGTGCCGCTACGGTGTTTCTGACCGGATGGTGCGGGCGCAAAATTTTTTCATCTGCTGCCGGATTGGTTGCTGCCGGATTAACGGCGATTTCAGCAACATTGATATTATATGTTCCTTATCACCAGAATGAAACTTTGCAGACCTTTCATCTGATATTGTTGTTATACCTGACGTTGAAAGCGTATGATGCCGATAAATGGCAATGGTGGCTGGCTGCCGGAACCGTTACCGGAATTGCGATCCTGACCCGGGGCAATATCTGGATGTTGGTGCCGGCAATCGCATTTTTTACACTCAAACGTGGCAAATTCCGCAAAAAATCATGGCTGCATCTGGCATTGTTTCTGTTTTGCATGATCGTGGTGCAGCTGCCGTTTATGATCCGTAATTCTGTCGCTGAAGAGCGCCTGTGCGGAGCCAGTACCGCCGCTGATGCGGTGTTGGCGATCGGCAATGGCATCGATGCGCCTGCCGGTGGCAGAGAGCCGTGGGAACGGGCAGGGGCGATGTATTATTCAGAATCATACAAGCGGATGATGGCAAATGCTTCAGGCCGCAATGCGGTATCGGTGCCGGAACAGATGTGGCAGTGGTTTTGCGACGATCCGGCAGGATTTATCGAGCTGCAGTGCCGCAAAGCATTGCTGTTCTGGGATGGTAGAGAGATCCCGAATAATGTTTCTCTGGAATATGACGGCTGCCGTAATTCTTTCGTTTTGCAATATCTGGCATGGGGGCATAACCGGGTGCTGCTGGCACTGGGATTAGCTGGAATATTCTGGTTTTTGCCGGGGATCAAAAAAGAATGTAAACGGGGCAGGTGGATATTGTTATATACTTTTGTGGGGATATTTTATCTGACAGTGGTGATGTTTTACATATTATCCCGCTTCAGAGCACCGCTGCTGCCGCTGCTGGCAATTTTTGGCGGCGGTGCCGTATGCAGTATGATAAACGCCTGGAGGTATCCGGCGCCCGGCAAAGTACGTTTGACCCGAATGACCATCGTTTTAACATTGCTGTTAGGGATTTTACCGGTCAATGGCGGTTATGAATGGTATCGGGACATGGAACCGGCATTGCAGAGAACCATTCATCCCGACGGAATAATCATGGATTTGCAGGGGAAAAACATACTGCATTTTGATTATGGTCCGCAGCCGTTCGGCGGGTGGCAGAATATTCCGGTGAAAAAAGGTATGGTCATTGGCAAACAATTTGCCCGGATCGGCACTGTTCCGGCGGAGTTGCGGATCATGATGTGCAATTATGAGCCGGTGTCGCTGGTCATGCGGATCAACGGGGAGTTGCGGGAATTTGAACTGCCTCCGCCGGCACCGGGAAAAAATGAGTATAAAATGGTCATGATGCCGATGGAAAATATTTACAACGGCAAAGTGCAGATCGAAATACTTGATATTTCCGGCGGAGAATTGTGGGTCGTTTGTGATCATCAACGGGATTACCGCCGCAGTTTTCTCAACGGCAGAGTACTGCCGGGCGAGTGGGTTATTGCCGCCGGAGTGCCGCGGGGGATTTGAGTTTTCAGCAAATTAACTTAAATTGATTTCTCATTGAGGGAATGGGCGCAGCAGGAGTACTGCGCATTTCAAACAAGAGGAGTCGATTATGAGTCAAAAATCCCTGAGTTGGAGAGGCTGCCTGGCAGTGCTGGGTATTCTCGGTGTCGGTATTGTGTCATTGTACGGTCAAAGTCCTCCGGGGGCGAAAACCCGCACCGTGCGCTTCATTCAGGATGATGCGCAGGATCGGATGGTCTCCAAAATCTACAAGCTGAAATACGTTCAGGGCAACGATTTGATCCCGTTTGTCAGCGGTATCGTTATGCGGTATAATGTCAACAGCACCGTGGACAGCGTTAATTACGGCAACAATCAGCAATGGCTGACCGTGACCTGTCCGGTGGAAATGATGCCGTATGTGGATGATTTTGTCGCCAAAGCTGACCGCAAAGTGAAAATCGCAGGTCATAACGGCGGCGATATTATCCGCGGTACCGGAATCACCCGCGCTGTTTACCGCCCCAAATTCCGCTCCGGGCAGACGGTGGCAGATGTGTTGATAAATTCGGTGATCGGCACCGGCCCGGCGGGGGCGATCTATGCTTATGATGCCAACAGCAACCAGATCTATTGGAAAGATAATTCCTCTGATACGGAATATGTTTACCAGTTTTTGAGTTTTCTTGACCGGCCGCCGCCGCAGGTGGCACTGCATTTTACGATTTACGAGATCCGGGAGAGTTCGCTGCGGGATCTGGGAATTGAGTATCTGGCGTGGAAAAACGGCCCCGGACTCAATATTTTTGAAGCCGGATGGCAGGCATTCGGGTTGTCCTCTGCCGGCAGTATGGCATTGCAGGCGGCATCCGGACCGTTCGGAGGATTTTTTGTCGCTCCGCAATTTGATGCCAGTTTTATCCGGATGCTGCAGCAGAATGGTAATGCCAAAATCACCAATCAGGCATCATTGACGGTGTCTAATTCCAATACTGCTGATTATGCGGTTTACTTCAATCCTCAACAGCAGAATATCAGCAAAAGCGACAATGATAAAAGCAGCGTTTCGACCGGGGCGCTGGCGGCGGCGGAGGATCTCTATCATACTTATGCCAAAATTTCTGCTCCGGTCGTCAATATCCAATACGGGCAAAGTCAGAATGGGTATCCGGGAAATCTGGCTTTTACTGTTGAGGCCTATGATCCGGCGAAGTTCAAAAAAATCCCGGGAACACTCTTTTTTGGTTATGAATTGCAGGCCGCCAACGTGGTGGAGCGCAATAATGTCGGTGCCGAGCTGATCGAAACTTCCCGTATTTCCGGAAATTGTCTGATCCCGCTGGATAAAGAATTTCTGTTGGGGCGCTGGGAAAAAGAGAGCAAAGTTACCCAGATCATCGGCGTTCCGTGGTTGTCTGATATTCCGGTATTGCGGTATTTATTCAGTACGGAAACGGAAAGCATTGAAAAAACTCATGTTTGCGTGACTGTTACCGCAAAGCTGTTGAATTCTTCCCGCCCGGATGGAATGAGTGCCGGAATTTTGAAAAAAATCAAGTAAGGAGCCGAAATCGCTATGAATATAAAAATATTTGCCGGTATTGGTGCTGCGATGCTGTTTTTTTCGCCGCTTTCAGGGGCAGTCGTTCCCGGGGTGCCGCGGGATTCCAATAATGGTAATACTGCCGGATATGACGGAACCAGGGTCGAAGCCCAGCTGCAATTGCCGTTGTCAACAGATACCGAGGTGGTTCACTTTGTCCGGGATAACAATGATCCGCGGGTGGTGACTAAAACTTATGTGTTGAAAAATCTCGATGCTTATGAGTTCCGGGATTATTTGCGGCAGATGGTGCAGAGCAAGCGGGTCGGCAATACCAGTATGGTGCAGAGTTATCCCGGTAATACGACGGCGTTTCCGGTGACTGCCACCGCATCTCAACCCCAGTTGAATCCGGCATCTGCTCAGCCCGGATATGCTCCGGCGGCGAATCTGGGCAGCAATACTGCCGTGGAGTGTCTGAAATACTCTGACGGTACCGGACTGCTGATCGTCAGCGCCGAGGAGTACCGTTTCAAAGACAGTGAGAACGGTATGGGCATTGATACGATCGTAGCGATGTTCGACGATCCGGCAATGGGCGCACTTGGCACGGGCAGTCAGATGTTTATTTATATGCCTAAATACGTCCCGGCGGCAAATCTGCTGCCATTGATCGAAAACGTCGGCATGAATGTCAGCGATGTCACTGAATTGTGGCAGGGGCAGGATCTGGTCACGACCGATCAGGATTTGAACTGGCTGATTTTTGACGTTTCAAACTATTCCTGCGAAAATATTTCCAATTTGCTGTCGCAGTACGATGTGCCGATCCCGCAAGTCCGGCTGCAGATAAAGGTTTATGAAGTTTATTCTGAAAACGATGACCGGATCGGAATTGATTTCCAGAGTTGGAAAAATAATGAAGGCAGTGATTTTTTTTCAGTCGGCGGCAGATATCGCAACAACTGGGCGGCAGTTTACGGCGTCGCCGGTAATTTGAAACAGAGCTACGGTTCGGAACGGAGCAATTTTTTCAATTTCAACCCCAAATGGAACAGCCGGTATCTGGATTTTCTTGCCGCTAAAGGCTATGCTCAGGTCGTTCATTCCGGCGAGTTGTGCCTGCGCAATAATACCGGCGGCGTTTTCAGCCGGACAACACAGATTTTCTTTGTGGATGACTCTCAAGCTGCCGGCAATGCAGTCACCACTCCGGATACCGGAGTCGGGGCGTATCAATGGCTGGCAGATATAATCGGTCAGGCGATCGCGGCTGCAGACCGGCAGGATATTCCGGTGGGCAAAGGCAGTAAACAGATCGTTACTTCGTCCGGCGGTTACGGCTTTACGATGGAGGTCGCCAATGTTTCGGTAAATTTGCAGGAGTGCCGATTTGAAATCAAACTCAGTAACACCAGTTTGATCGGGTTTCAATCCAATGGGGCGCCGCGCATTTCGCAGGGCAGCGTGGTGAAGCAGAATGTCAGTCTGCCGTTTGCCGGTGATGGCGGGTTTGTGATCGGCGGGCTGAATAAAAGCGAAGTCGTAGAATCGTCCACCGGCATCCCGTGGTTATCTGATATTCCGTATTTGGGATATTTGTTTTCCAGCAAGTCAAAGTCGGTCAAAAACTCGGAATTGGTCGTAGTCGCCAGTTGTCAGTGGGGGTATCAGCAGGAGCATAAAACGAAATGAAAAAAGTTGTTTTGCTTTTCATTGTGACCATGTCGGCAATATCTGGAGTGCGGGCGGATGAATTACCGCCGGTGATCACGACTTCAGATCTGGCAAGAGGGCAGGGCGAAGCGATCGTAATGGCGATCCAAACCGGGGATTACCGGCAGTTTCTGCAGGCGGCAGGTGAATCCGAGCGCAGCGGCGATGCGGAAAAATTCAAAGCCTCATACGATAACCTGACTGGAGCTTACGGCAAAATAACCGGCTTCAGATTTTTGACTTATCTGCAGACCCCGCTGGTCGTAAATCAGGTGTGGGTGCTGGATTTCGTCAAATTTGACCGGCAGGGCCGTGAAGTGCGGCGGCAACTGCTGCTGCAATTGCTTTTCGGTGACCGTGATGGCGTCATGCGCCTGATCGGGATGCGGGTGATTTAATTCATCGCCACATTGAGAGCAAAGGTACGCAGTGCCAGATCGGTGCTGACGTTGAAGCAGAGGGTGTATTCCAGATCCTCTGCTTCTTTTAATATTCTTTGCGCCCGGTCAATCGACAGGTCGGCAGGAATTTCCAGATGCTCAAACAGTTCCGGATTGGGCAGGTCGGCGTAAGCTGCGCCGTTGGCAAGCAGAAACAGCTGGGAGCAAAACGTGGATATGGCGGCGATAAAACTTCTTCTTTCCCGCATAAATGCTCCGCTGGCGGCATCTTTTTTGCGGGCTTCCAGCCGCTTGATAAAGGCCGGATCTTCGCTCATGGCAGCGGTTTGCATGGCATCGGCAAATTCGGCCTCTACGGTCAATGCGGTCTGCTCGCTCAACGCTTCGCTGACGGCGATCAGTTTGCTGGCAGCCCGTTCTATTTTTACCATGTCACAGCCGCATTTGAAACAGAGCGCAAATACTGCCCGTCTGGTTTCGTCAAAGCCGCTGAATTCAAAACGGAATTTGTTGTCCGGCAGTTCCAGCAGCTGACAGCGGGAACGGGTGGTCGGCAGCAAAGCGCCGGGATTGGCTGTTTCCAGAATGATCGTGGTATCCGGCGGCGGCTCTTCCAAAGTTTTCAACAAGGCATTTTGAGCCTCTACCCCCATCCGGTCAGCATCCTCGATCACTCCGAATTTGCGGTGACTTCCGGAAGTATAACCGATGTGATCGAGCAGATCGCGCAGGGTGTTCGGTTCCGGATTGAGCCGGTCACCGACTTTGATCTGATACATTTTGCCGACCGGTCCGACGGTGTGGCAGTCGGCATAAAGCCCGGATTCCACCTGACGGCAGAAGCGGCAGGTGAGATCAGGTTTGCCGTTTTTCAAGTTCTGGCATCCGGCGATCTGCATGATGATTTTGGCAAAATCCCGGCGGACGGAGGCATCCGGCGAGTGGACCAGAAAAGCGTGTGCCAAACGGTTGGCAGCACGGGCATTTTCCAGACAGCGGATCAGATCGCCGTAGCATTTGGAGTATTCAGCGTAAATGCTCATCGACAATTTTCCGTATCTGTCCGCTGATGGTTGCGATATCAGCGGTCGCATCAATAACTTTGACCCGTTCCGGCTCCCCGGCGGCGAGGTCAATGAATGCCTGCCGGACGGTGCGGTGAAATTGGATATTTTCATTTTCAAAACGGTCATATCCCTCGCTTTCACGGGAACGGATACGCTCAAAGCCAACTTCAGGCGGCAGATCCATCAAAAAGGTCAAATCCGGTTTTCTGCCGGCGGCGGCAAATGAATTGAGAATATTGATCGTGTCCAATGGCAGATTTCTGGCGCCGCCCTGATACGCCGTGGTTGAGTCGTAGAAGCGGTCGCAGATCACGGTTTTGCCTGCGGCAAGGGCAGGCAGGATCACTTCATGAACATGTTGGGAGCGTGCTGCTTCCATCAGCAGTAATTCTGTTTCCGGGTGAACCGGTTCACTGCTGTGATGGGATTTGACGACCTGCCGGATATCCTCGGCCAGCGGCGTTCCGCCGGGTTCACGGGTGAGGATGCACTCCATGCCGAGAGCAGTCAGATGTTCTGCCAGCATCCGTACTTGAGAACTTTTTCCGGCACCCTCGGGGCCTTCAAAAGTGATGAAAAAACCGTTTTTTTTGTCCATTTGACACCAAAATTAAAAAAATGTTCAGGAAAATCCATATTTAAAAGATAGTTCCATTTGCTCATAAGTTCAAATGGTGATATATTGTATTGTGGAGAAAATTTCCATTTTTATTAATTTTACATAGGAAAGAGTGAAAAATGGCAACTGAATTGTCCCGTTCCAGCTATCTGGAAAAAAATGTCGGCAGCTTCCCGGAAACGATTGATGTCGCCGGTGTGAAGTATGAAAAAGTAGATGATTTGCGTTACGGCACCAACCCGCATCAGCCGGCGGCATATTACCGTCCCGCCGGTGTGACCGGTGTTATCGGCGGCATGAAAATTCTGAAAAACGGCAAAAACGGTCTTTCCCAGACCAATCTGGAAGATATTTCCGGTGCGTTGAATATCGTGAAATTCTGCCCTGATGCTCCGGCATGTGCGGTGATGAAACATGTCAACCCCTCCGGTGCCGCAGTCGGCTGCCCCGGTGAAACGCTCAAACAGGTTTATATCAAAGCCCGTGATGCTGATGCCCGTGCGGCTTTCGGCAGTGTGATCGCTTTTAACGTGAAAGTTGATGTGGAAACCGCCGAAGAGATCATGAGTACGTTTGTGGAGTGCGTTGTTGCTCCGGCGTTTGACGATGAAGCGTTGGCGGTGTTCAATGACTCCGAGCGTTTCAAACTCAACAAGCACGTCCGGATCATCCAGTGCGGTGACATTGCTGCGCTGCCCAAATATTGTTCTGATGCTGCCGATGCCGTTGATACCGTGAAAGTTCTGGCTGACGGTTCTTTGATCGTGGCGGCTCCGCTGCTGACCTCTTTGCGGACGGTTGCAGACCTTAAACCCGCCTGCGGTGAAAATTCCCGGTGCGGCAAACAGGTTTCCAATGTGCCGTGCAGTGAGGATATGAAACGTGATCTGCTGTTCAGCTGGCACGTTAACTTGAGCGTCCGTTCCAACGGTGTGGTGATCGTTTCCAACGGTCAGACGCTTTCGGTAGGTACCGGTGAACAGGATCGTGTCGGTGCGATCGAACAGGCGGTCGTGAAATTCAAAGAGAAATATACCGGAAATGGCACTCTGGAAAATTCGGTGATGAGCAGTGACGGATTTTTCCCCTTTGAGGATGGTGTCGAAGTCGCCGCTGCCGCCGGTGTCAAAGCGATCATCGCTCCGGCTGGAAGTTTGCGTGACGCCGATGTGATCAAACGTGCCAACGAGTTGGGGGTGGCGCTGTTCCACGCTCCGGAACGTATTTTCTCTCACCATTGATAACAGAAAAACACAGGAGTTTGTGAAATTATGGCAAAAAAAGATATTAAAGGCAGCCAGCTGGGCGAATCGCTGTTCTCTGACCGTGAGCGCATGGAATTGTGGTTCGCTGCCAACTGGAAAAAATGCGTGGTTTTGACTTTTGCAGTGATTCTGGCTGCCGGTGCTGCGGCAGCGTGGCACTATTTCGCCCAGAAAAATGATGCGGAATTCAGGGAAAAACTCGGTGCGGCAAAAGTTGAAGAAATCGCCGGCATCATTGCGGAAAAACCGGAGCATCCGGCAGTTCCTGCTGCCCGGCTGCGTTTGGCAAACGGTTTGCTTGCCAAAGGCGATGTGAAAGGCGCAAAAGCTGAATTTGACAATCTCGCTGCTGCTGCGAAAGCTGCTGTTGCATTGCAGGAATGTGGTAAAATCGGCGCCGCCAATTGTTTGGAACTGCTGGGCGAAACTCAGGAGGCCCGGAAAAGTTATCAAGTGCTGGCTGATGATGCTGCCAATTCCCTGCCGACCCGTGCGGAAGCCGGTTTCCACGCTGCCAGACTGCTGATCGCCGCCGGAAACAACGCCGAAGCGGAAAAAATGCTTCAGAAAATTGCCGATTTGGGCAGTGCCGCTGATGGAGCACAGGATATTTACGTCAATCTCTGCCGTAATATGCTGAAAAATTTTGCTAATATCAAAGTGAAATAACAATGGATCTTTCCCGCCGCGAAAAAGCATTGCTTCTGGCACTGACTACCCGCGGCGGCAGACGCCGTTCCGGGTGCTGCCGTTGCGAGGGGGTGCGTGCTGTCCGGGAGTTGTTGACCAATTTTCCGGAAAAAGTGCGTTTTATTGCGGCAACTGAACGGGGAATAGAGGCGCTTGGTACTGCTCCGGACAAGTTGCGGATCGTGCCGGAACGGGAGTTTGAGGAGCTTTCCGGTACGGTCAACAGTCAGGGGGTGATCGCTGTCGCCGATATGCCGGAAATGGCATCCGGCGCAGTGCAGGGCGATTTTATTCTGGCGCTTGATCAGTTGGGTGATCCGGGAAATTTCGGTACGATCGCCAGATCACTGCGTGCTGCCGGGCAACATGAGTTGTGGTATACCAAAGGTTCGATAGATCCGTGGGGCGATAAAGCCATCCGTTCCGGAATGGGCGTGCAGTTTGCACTGCGGATGCGCCGGTTTGATACGCTGGAAGAATTAGCGCTGGCGGCGCGTGAACTTGGGTTTTGCAAAATTTTTATTGCCGACCCGCATCAGGGAGAGAGTTGTTTCAAACAGCAGGGATTGTTTGAACACTCGGTTATCGTTATCGGCGGCGAACCCAACGGGGTCCTCGGCGTGGCTCCGGATGCGGCACGGGTGATGATCCCGATGCCCGGAGATTATGAGTCTATAAACGCCGCTCAGGCGGCGACAGTTCTGATATTTGAATCAGTGCGCAGAAGCATGGAGTAAACAATGTGGAATAACTGGTTGGTGATTTATGCTCTGGTTTTTGCCGGTGCATTTCTGTCATCGCTGATATTGACACTTTTTTTCCGCAAGATCGCATGGCGGATCGGTTTTCTTGACCGTCCTGCAGATAATCACAAAGGTCATGCCCAAGCCACCCCGCTGCTCGGTGGAGCGGCGATGTTTTCGGCATGGCTGTTGGTTATTGTTTGCGGTGCAATTGCCGTGGTTTCCGGTTGGGTGCCGCAGGCGTGGCGGAATATTTGGTTGACTCATGCTGCCGGATTCAAAAGTGTGTCACTGCAATTATCTTTCGTAGTGATCGCTGCTCTGCTGGCGGTTTTGCTCGGTTTGCTGGATGACCGGTTTGCATTGAGTGCCAAAGCTAAATTCGGCGGTCAGTTTCTGGTGGCGCTGCTTGCCGTTGTCGGCGGTGGAATCAAAATAAATCTTTTTGGCGAAGTGCCTTTTCTTGCCGAAGCAGTGACGGTTTTCTGGATCGTGCTGATGATGAATTCCATCAATTTCTTTGACAACATGGATGGATTGGCTGCCGGTACCATTGCGATCGCAATGTTTTTCTTTCTGGTGATAGCCGCACTGAACGGGGAATACTTTCTGGCAGCATTTGCGGCGCTCAATTGCGGCGTATGTTGCGGATTCTGGGTGTTCAACTCCAATCCGGCATCTATTTTTATGGGAGATTCCGGCAGTCATTTTATCGGATTCCTGGCGGCGGTAATGGCGGTACAGGTGACATTTTTTGATAAAAGTTTTTCCATGTCACGATTTCCGGTGCTGATCCCGGCATTTATACTGGCACTGCCGCTGTTTGATACGCTTATGGTGGTGGCGATCAGAACGTGGAAGCGGAAGCCTTTCTGGATCGGTGACCACAACCATATTTCCCACCGTTTCGTGCGGATGGGATTGAGCCGGCGCAACGCAGTAATGCTGGTGCATTTCATGGCGCTGACCGTGGCGCTGGGAGCATTGCCGATATATTGGGGAGATTTCAAAACGGCAGCGGTGATT
The DNA here is from genome assembly GCA_015061865.1 of Lentisphaerota bacterium. GTDB lineage: Bacteria > Verrucomicrobiota > Lentisphaeria > Victivallales > Victivallaceae > UBA1784. Next base: position 24,541 of record SUVU01000002.1, on the reverse strand, counting down.
GTCGGACAGGCATTTTTGCTGTTGGTGATAATCACGATCATCCAGCTGCATTTGAATATAAAAGATGACGCAAGAGATTAAAAATCACAAATATTACGGAGGTCAAAAAATGTCACTGACTGTTATCAAAGAGTTGTCCAACCGCTACGGTGCTGATCCGGATTTCGTTCTTGCCGGCGGCGGCAACACATCCTATAAAGATGAAAAACTGCTTTATGTGAAACCCAGTGGAGTTTCTCTGGCAAAAATCACCGAGAGTGATTTTGTAAAAATGGATCGGGAAATCGTCCGCAGCTGTTTCGAACTTGGCGGATTTGCCACCAAAGCCGAACGGGAAGCCAAAGTCAAAAGCCTGATGGCGTTTGCGGTGGTCGGCGAAGGTATGCGTCCGTCTGTGGAAGCTCCGCTGCATGAGATCATGCCTTTTAAATATGTGGTTCATACTCACCCGGCATTGGTCAACGGTATGACTTGCGGTAATGACGGCGCAAAAATTTGTGCCGAACTTTTCCCGAATGCGCTTTGGGTGGATTATTGCGACCCCGGTTTTACGCTTGCGAAAGTGGTTTTTGACGAGTGTGTAAAATTCAAAGCCGCCAATGGTTTTGATCCGCAGGTCATTTTCCTGCAAAACCACGGGGTTTTTGTCGGAGCTGACAGCGCCGATGAAATTGATGCGCTTTATACCGGGATCATGGAGATACTTAAAGATTTCTGTGCCGCCAAAGGCGTGGATACTGCGCCGGTTGAGCCGGGGGAAATTGACATGGATTGCGTGATGCAGTTATCTCCGTCGCTGCGCGGCTGGCTGCGGCCGGAAGCAGATGCCTGTAAAGCAGTCACGGTCAGCGCTTCCGGAGCATTCAATATTCCGCGCGGGCCGCTGTCACCGGATCATCTGGTGTATGCCAAAGCTTTCGGTTTGATCTCTGATGCTCCGGATGCGGCTCAAATCGCTGAATTCCGGGTGCAGCGCAACTATCCGCCGCGGATGGTCGAAGTATCCGGCAAAGCCGTGTTCTGTGTCGGTAAAAACCGTGCTGCTGCGGCAACGGTGCTGGCATTGGCGCTCAATGGCGCACAAATCGAAAAAATTGCATCTGCATTTGGCGGAGTTCATTATCTCAACGATGCCCAGCGGGAGTTTATTGAAAACTGGGAAGTCGAATCTTACCGTGCCAAAGTCGCTTCCGGCAGCAACAGTTCGCTGACCGGTATGGTCGCCGTGGTCACCGGCGGAGCGCAGGGATTCGGACTTGGTATCGCTGAATCACTGGCGGCGCAGGGGGCAGATATCGTTATCGCCGACATGAATGCCGACGGTGCTGCTGCCGCAGCAGCCAAATTGGGCGCCGGATGCCGGGGTTTCGCAGTCAATGTGGCTGACGAAAACTCGGTGGAAACACTGGTGCAGTCCATTGTTAAAGAATACGGCGGTGTGGATATCCTGATTTCCAATGCCGGGGTAGCCAGAGCAGGCTCGGTCAAAGAATTTGACCTCAAAACCTGGGAATTTGTCACCAATGTCAATTATAACGGCTTTTTCCTCTGCACGAAACATTTTGCCCGGGTCATGGCCCGTCAGAATCAGGCGACCGGTTTATGGAGTGATATTATTCAGGTCAACAGCAAAAGCGGTTTGCTCGGCAGCAAAAACAACGGTGCTTATGCCGGCAGCAAATTCGGCGGCTTGGGATTGGTGCAGAGTTTTGCGCTGGAACTGGTCAGTGACCGGATCAAAGTCAATGCGGTCTGTCCCGGAAACTTTTTGGATGGTCCGTTGTGGAGCGATCCGGAAAAAGGGTTGTTTGTCCAGTATCTGGCGGCGGGCAAAGTCCCCGGAGCCAAAACGGTTGCTGATGTCCGTAAACACTACGAAAGTCTGGTGCCGATGAATCGCGGTTGTTTTCCCGCTGATGTCGCCAGAGCCATTGTTTACGCTGTCGAACAGCAGTATGAAACCGGTCAGGCTATCGCTGTGACCGGCGGTCAGATCATGCTTAATTAATTAAAAAAGATAAGGAATACGGTTATGAAAAAAGGTATTGTCGGTGCCGGAAACTGGCTCCAGGATAAAGTTAAGACCATCGACCGCTGGCCGGGCGAAGGAAATTTGTGCAATGTGTTGAAAGAAGAAGCCTCCACCGGCGGCGGGCCGGCAAACGTTTTGTTTGACCTGCGTGCTGCGGATGCGGATTTCCCGCTGTATGCTGCCGGCAGACTCGGCAATGATGAGACCGGTGACTATGTGCTGGACGAGATCACCAAACGCAATATTGACAGCCGCTACATGCTTCGCACCTCCACTGCTCCGACCAGTTATACGGATGTGATGTCCGGCAACGGCAAACGGACATTTTTCCATTGCCGCGGTGCCAATGCCGAGTTGTGCTTTGATGACTTGTGTGATATTGATGTGCCGGCGAAATTCTTTTATCTGGCATATTTGCTGTTGCTGGATACATTGGATTCTCCGGATCCGCAATATGGGACTCAGGCGGTGCGTCTGCTCGATCGTTTGAGCAAAAAAGGTTACGAAACCGTGGTGGACTTCGTTTCTGAAGCTCCGGAAAAATTCCGTGCCAAAGTTTTGCCTGCACTGCCGTATATTGACCATTTGATCGTCAATGAGGTCGAAACTTCCAGCTGCACCGGTGATGCGTTGCGTGATGAAAACGGCAAACTGCTGTGGCAGAAACTGCCGGCGGCGGTGAAGTTTTTGTTTGGCAAAGGCGTGCGCAAAACGGTGGTGATCCACTTCCCCGAAGGCGCATGTGCCGGAACTCCCGACGGCAGTTATATCTATGTCCCCAGTGTTTATGCTGACAAAAAAGATATTGTCGGCACCAACGGGGCAGGGGATGCTTTCTGCGCCGGAGTGATGTATGCACTGCATGAAAACTGGGAGCTTAAAGAAGCATTGAATTTGGGCGGAGCATTCAGCAGTTTCAATTTGAAATCTGTTACCGCCAGCGGCGGTGCAGTTTCTTTGCAGGAGATGACGGAATTTTTGAAAACTGCACGTTACACCCCGCTTCCCGAGGGCATGGAGAGTGCTGAATGAGTAAAGAAGACAAAACTGTCAATGATGGTGCGATCGTCATTGACGGCATGGGAGTTGTATCAGAAAAGCCTGCCGGCTTGCTGCGTTTGCGTGAGCCGGTGGTCTTCCCGTTTGCATTGACCAGTATTCAGGTCGACGGCAGGGAAAATCTTGCCATGCTGGATCAGGTTATGAAAGATGACCGGATCGTGGCGGTTTTCAATGAAGTGCCGCACCGTGATGAGTTGGCGGAGCTGCCGTTTCCCGGAGCGCTGCCGCAATTCAGTGATTCCGGGGTGCAGCGGGTGGCGGTCGGAACTTTGGCAAGAGTGGTCAAAGAGATCCGTATGCCGGATAATTCCCGCCGCATCGTGGTTCGCGGGTTGAAACGGGTCATCGGTATGAGTATACTGCGTAACGGTGCCGATGTTACTCTGGTGCGTTACCGGGTGATGAGTGACCCGGAGAATGACAATCGCAATACCGAAAATCTCGGCCGCCAGAAAGGGGTGGTCAGGATGTTTCAGGAATTGACTGTGCTGCAGCCCGGATTTCCGGAAGAGCTGCAGCTGGCGGTCGTCGGAGCTTCCACGCCGTCACGTTGTGCGGACACGATTGCCGATGCCATGAGTTTTTCTTATGCAGAAAAACTCATGCTGCTGACGGCTCCGGCGCTGGAAATGCGCTTGGATATGCTGGCGGTATTGCTGAACCGGGAATTGGAAGCCGGACGTTTGGGGATGCAGATCCAAGCGGATGTGCAGGAGTCAATGGGTGCCAGTCAGCGGGAATTTTATCTGCGGGAGCAGTTGAAAGTCATCCGGCATGAACTGGGAGAAATCAGCAGCAATGCCGATGTGACCGAACTGACTGAAAAACTGGAACAGACATCGCTGCCGGAAAAAGTTGAAGCTGTCGTGCGCAAAGAACTTGACCGGTTGGAACTTATTCCCCAGAACGCCCCGGAATATCACATCAGTTACAACTATATTTCCTGGCTGTTGGATGTGCCGTGGCAGGTTTTCAGTGCCGATACTCTGGATTGTGCAGCAGCAGAAAAAATATTGGAGTCTGACCACTTCGGTTTGGAAGACGTAAAAGTGCGGATATTGGAGTTTCTGGCTGTGATGCAGAAACGTCAGGGGGATACCGATTGCCGGGCGCCGATCCTCTGTCTGGTCGGACCACCGGGCGTGGGAAAAACCTCTATCGGACGATCCATTGCCAGAGCAATGAACCGGGAATTTATCCGGGTTTCGCTCGGCGGCGTCCGGGATGAGGCGGAAATCCGTGGTCACCGCCGGACTTACGTTGGAGCAATGCCGGGCAGAATCGTGCAGAATTTGAAACGCTGCGGCACGGCTAATCCTGTTTTTATGCTTGATGAAGTTGATAAATTGGCGCATGATTTCCGCGGCGATCCGTCGTCCGCATTGCTGGAAGTATTGGATCCGGAACAGAATTTTGCGTTCAATGACAATTACATCGAATTGCCGCTGGATTTGTCCAAAGTGTTTTTTATTGCTACTGCCAACGTGCTGGAAGAAATTCCCGGACCGTTGCGTGACCGCATGGAAGTTATCCGTTTGTCGGGATATACAGCTTTGGAAAAATTGGAAATATCCAAACGCTATCTGGTCAAGCGGCAGTTGAAAGAAAATGGTCTTGACCCGAAAAAAGTCAAGTTCCGTCAGAGTGCGCTCAATGAGATAATTGATTACTACACCATGGAGGCCGGAGTCCGGACACTGGAGCGCACGATCGCTCAGGTCTGCCGTAAAATCGCCCGCAAATTTGTCACCGGCGAAATCGGTGAAAATGATGTGGTGACGGTCGATGCCAAAATGGTCAACGCTTTGCTTGGTGCCCGCAAATTTTTGCGTGATAAAGCATCGGTTCCGGTTCCCGGTTGTGCTACCGGAATGGCATGGACGAGCGTCGGCGGCGTGGTGCTGCCGGTGGAAACAGTTGCTGTTCCCGGCGGCAAAGGTAATTTGAAACTTACCGGCAGTTTGGGCAAAGTAATGTCCGAATCTGCGGAAACGGCTTTTACCTTTATCCGGGCGCATGCCGGAAATTGGGATGTAAAACCGGAGTATTTTTCGGTCAATGATTTCCATATCCATGTGCCGGATGGTGCCACCCCGAAAGATGGTCCGTCCGCCGGTATCACGATCGCGCTGGCGTTGACCTCTTTGCTGACCGGTAAACCGCTGATCCCGCATCTTGCCATGACCGGAGAAATCACGCTCCAGGGGAAAGTTACCGCCATTGGCGGCGTCCGGGAAAAACTTGTCGGCGCACTGCGTGCCGGAGTAAATACCGTGATCGTGCCGGAAGAAAACCGCAAGGATGTGGAGGAGCTGCCGGACAACATCCGTAAAGCTCTGCATATCAACTTTGTCAAAACATTTGCAGAAGCCCGGAAAATTGCATTTGGAGGTGAGGGGCTGTGAAAAAGTTTGGATTGTTGTTCGTAACGGCATTGACCATGATCGCCGGAGCTGCCGGTCAGAAACCTGCCGATCTGCCGATGCAGGAATTTTTGCTGCGGGCACGCCGGAGCAATGCGGTGGCGACTTATGCGATGCTGGATGGTACGCTGCAGCATCGCCGCCGGGGGAAAGATGCGGTGACCATGCCAGTTTATTTCGGTATGATCATCCATCCCGACCGGACATTCGGACAACTGATCCTCGATGGCGATGAGGGCTACATGCTTTCGCAAGCCAAAGGTTCCGGAGTAACATCCATGGTGCCGATGAATCCGCAAAAAGACGGTTCGTCCAAACTTGATGCGGTCGGTGTTCGGGCTGATGATCTGGTGTTGAGTTTCCTTTTTTGTCCGCCGTTGAAAGAGCTGGAACCGGAAACAATTCGCGGTTTGGTGCCGTGCCGGGTATTTCTGCTTGACAATAAAGAAAAAAAAGAGACGGTCAAAGTGTGGATTTCCCGCGAGCATGCGTTTCCGTTCCGGGCGGAATTTATCAAGTATGGCGAAAAGGAGCCGTACCGTGATTTGGAAGCCGGTGCTTTGACCAAAAAAAATGATTTGTATTACATCCGGCGGGTTCAGCTTTCCGGGCCCGGCTGGATGACGAAAATTGATTTTGACGAGCGTTATGCGGCGGTCGGACTTCACGATGAGAAGTCGCCGGCACCGGTTTTCAGAAAACTTAACAAGAGATAACAGAGATGAAAACACCAATATATCTGTTCCCAGGCGGCAAGTCCAAAGCGGTGACATTCAGTTACGATGACGGTTGCATACAGGATAAAAAACTGATTGAAATTTTCAACCGTTACGGCATGAAAGCAACATTCAACCTCAACGGTGCCGCCGTAGATGGTCGGGATTGGTCAACATCGAAACGGATATCAGCCGATCAGATCAAAGAACTCTATGCCGGTCATGAGGTGGCGGCTCACGCTGAGTTTCATGCCGGACTGGATCGTATCGCCGCCACGGATGTGATCCGGGAAATTTTTAATGACCGGATGATTCTGGAAAAAGCTGCCGGAGTTCCGGTGACCGGATTTGCTTACCCGTGCGGACAATATTCGGATCAGGCGATCGAAATTTTGCGTGCGGCTGGTTTTGAATATGCCAGAACCACGGAATACAGCGCTCCTGTCCGGTACATTCCGGATGACTTTATGCGTTGGAAACCGACTTGCCATCATTGCGATGCTTTGCAGCGGATGGATGCGGTTTTGAATGAGACACGGCCACTGATGCAAACGCTGTATATCTATGGGCACTCCTTTGAATTTGACCGGGATGACAACTGGGATTTGATCGAAACAATCTGTCAGAAATTGACCGGATTGCCGGATGCGTGGTATTGTACCAATATCATGTTGTGCCGGTACATTAAAGCGATACGCAGTCTGGTTTCAGGAGCAAATGGGCATTTGCTCTACAATCCGACTGCCGAAACCGTCTGGTTTTTTGCCGATGGCTGGGGGATGAGTGACCTCCGGAGTATCGCCCCGGGTGAAACGGTGGAGTTTTAAGCACTGGATCGGAGATGAAATTATGAAAAAAATTCTGTTTTTAATGTTAATGCTGCTTGCCGCAGTGTCACTTTACGGCAAGCCGAAGTATGTGTTTTTGTTCATCGGTGACGGAATGGCGATGCCGCAGCGGATGGTCGCAGAAGATTTTTCCCGCAGCACCGGTAAAGGCTGTCTGGAAATCAACAATTTTCCGTATCATGGCACGACCAGAACTAAATCTGCGGGTGATTTGATCACCGACTCTGCCGCCGCCGCCACTGCGATCGCCTGTGGTGAGAAAACTAAAAACGGCAGATTGGGTATCAGTGCCGATGGCAAACGTAAGTTGGAATCAGTAGCAAAAGTTGCCAAACGCAATGGTAAAAAAGTCGGCATCATTACCAGTGTGACGATCAACCATGCCACCCCCGGCGGATTTTATGCCAACCGGATGAGTCGCGGGGAGTATTATGAGATCGGTTTGGATTTGATCGCCTCCGGATTCGATTATTTCGGCGGCGGCGCTGTTGCAAAACCGGACGATAAAAAGTCACCCCTCTATCGGGGAAACATTTACACATTGGCTCAAAAAGCCGGTTATACGGTTGTCAGCGACCGTGCCGGATTGATGGCGCTGAAACCGGGCGGCAAAGTGCTGGCTCGCGGTACTGACGGTTATTTGCCCGGTTATATTGACCGGAAATATTATCCGGAAGTGCCGACGTTGGCGGATTTCACTGCCAAAGGTATTGAACTGCTGGACAACCCGAACGGATTTTTTATGATGGTGGAAAGCGGTGCGATCGACCTTGCCGGTCATGCCAACGAAGCGGCCACCAACCTGTTTGAGGTGCTTGCTCTGGATGAAGCTGTTAAAGTAGCGCTGAAATTCGCCGAAAAACATCCGGATGAAACTCTGATCGTTGTGACCGGTGATCATGAAACCGGCGGTATGACAATGGGATTTGCCGGTTCCGGTTACACAATGCATGTTGAACGTCTGGCACTGCAGAAATGCTCACTGGGACAATTCAAAACCTTTATGAAAAACGCTAAAAAAGAAGCCGAAAAATCCGGTAAATCATTTACTTTTGATGATGCCAAAAAATTGCTGAATCAGTATTTCAGTTTTGAATTTTCCGGCAATTCGCCTATGCGGGTAAGCGGCGCTGATGAGGAGCTGTTGAAATCGTATTTCCAACAGGGAAAACTTGAGGTCGGTGCCAGAATCGTGATGAGCAGAAAAGCCGGTATCGGCTGGACCAGCGGCGGTCATACTGCAATGCCGGTTTCGACGACCAGTTATGGCGCCGGAGCCAAAATGTTTACCGGATTTTATGAAAATACGGATATTGCCAAAAAATTGAAATCGGTATTGTGAAATGAAGTTTCGTCAACTGCTGCCGCCATGGAAAGAGCTGGTTTTTATTACAGTCGTTTCGCTCGGATGTCTGGGGCTGTGTCTGCTGCCGTCAGCTCCGGTTTTGACTGAAGCTCCGGCTGAAAAAACGGTGCGGGCGCAGGTTTTGGAAGTTGATGATTCTGATTTGCAAACTCACGGTTTGGTGCGGTACGGCTCTCAGCGGGTCACGGTCAAAGCCGGAGAAAAAATATTCCGGGCGGATAACCAGCTGCGGGGGCAGTTGGAGCTGGATAAAGTTTTTGCTCCGGGAGATCAGATCATCGTGACGATGCCTCCGGATGCTGAACCGGATAATACTGTGCTGGTTGCCAAAGACCACTGGCGCAACGGTTGGAGCTTCGCTCTGTTCGGGATGTTTTGTGTGCTGCTGATCATATTCGGCTCGTGGACGGGAGTGAAAGCGCTGTTGAGTTTTGTATTCAGTTGTCTGGCGATCTGGAAACTGGTGATCCCGCTGACTTTGAAAGGTTTTTCTGCCAGTTGGCTGATATTTTCCGTGGTGTGTTTATTGACCGCTGTAATCATTTTTCTGGTCTCCGGTTTGACTAAAAAAGGGATCGCAGCTTTCGGCGGTGCGGTCACCGGAGTCTGTGCCGGATTGCTGATGGCATACGGTTTCGGTGAAGTCATGCACATCAACGGAGCGTCGATGCCGTATGTGCAGGCGTTGTTATACAGCGGGTTCGAGAAATTGGATCTGCAGGATATTTTTATCGGAGCGATGATCCTTGCCGGCAGTGGTGCGGTAATGGATTTGGCAATGGATATTGCCGCCGGGATCGAGGAGGTCGCACTGCATAATCCCGGATTGTCGCGCCGGGAACTGATGATGTCAGGTGTCCGTATCGGCAGAAGTGTGGTCGGCACGATGACGACTACACTTTTGCTGGCATATTCCGGCGGGTACTTGACGCTGCTGATGATGTTCGCGGTGCAGGGGACGCCCGCAACGGATTTTTTGAATAACCCGTTGGTGGCGGCAGAAGTGGTGAAAACTTTGATCGGCAGTTTTTCACTGGTGCTGGTAGCTCCGTTGACTGCCGTGATTTCCGGGTGGCTCTTTGGTAAAAAGAGCTTGAAAAAAGAGCAAATTTGACCTATATTAAGTCAAGGTAATATTTTGTGTACAAGTAACTGATTTCAGGAGGTATATCATGACGTTTATGGAAAAACTCAACTCGGCGATGCGCCGCAACAATTCTCTGGTTTGTGTCGGTCTGGATCCGGCAATGAACAAACTGCCGGCGTGTTTGCAGGGCAAAGCCGATGCGATTTATGAATTCAACTGCCGTCTGGTCGATGCGACCAAAGATTATGTCTGCGCTTATAAACCGCAGGCGGCTTATTACGCCGGTCAGGATTGTGACGAGGCGCTGAAAGCCTCGATCGAATACATTAAAACCAATGCTCCGGAAGTTCCCGTTATTCTGGATGTCAAACGCGGCGATATCGGTTCTACTGCAGAATGGTATGCCAAAGAGGCTTTTGACCGTTATGGCGCCGATGCGGTGACGGTCAATGCTTATATGGGCCTGGATGCGGTGAAACCGTTTTTGGATTACGCTGACAAAGGCGTGATTATTCTCTGCCGGACATCCAATCCGCACTCCGGTGACTTGCAGAATCTGGTCGCTGACGGTAAACCTCTCTATGTCCATGTCGCCGAACTGGTCAGAGATAAGTGGAATTATAACCGCAACGCCGCATTGGTGGTCGGGGCTACTTATCCGGATGAATTGCGTGAATTGCGCGGCATTTGCCCGGATTTGACCTTCCTGGTGCCGGGTGTCGGCGCTCAGGGCGGCGATGTGGAAAAAGTCGTAAAATTCGGATGCACTGCGGATAAACTCGGTATTGTGGTCAACTCTTCCCGTGGCATTATTTATGCTTCCAATGGCGATGATTTCGCTGAAGCTGCCGGACTTGCGGCAAAAAAACTGCGTGATGAGATCAACTCTTTCCGGTAAGGATCGTTTGATTTATGACAGATGCAGTTGAAGAAAAAACTCCGGTCACATTGCCGGTGATCGCCATTGTCGGCAGACCCAATGTCGGCAAATCCAGTTTGTTCAATGCCGTAGTCGGCAGAAAACTGGCGATCGTGCATGAAATGAGTGGAGTTACCCGTGACCGGGTCAGTGCCGATATCAGATTTCAAAAACAGATGTTCACGCTGGTTGATACCGGCGGTTTGAATACGCTGGACGATACTGAAAAAAACGTGGACTTCTGGGATGCCGGTATCACTACTCAGGCGCAGTATGCGATGGAAAATGCCGATGTGCTGATTCTGGTCTGCGACAGTCAGGCGGGGTTGACACCGCTGGATATTGATGTGGCACGCCGGGTGCGGCAGTTGAATAAACCGGTTTTTGTCGCTGCCAACAAATGCGACAGTGATGAGTGGAAAGATCATGCGACGGAATTCAGCCGGTTGGGATTCAAAAAAATCTATCCGATCTGCTGTACTCACCGTGGCGGAATCAATGCGTTGATCGCTGATGCGCTGAAAGAGTGCCGCTTTGTGCCGGTGTCGGCGGTGATAAAAAAGCCGGCACTCAATATTGCTATCGTCGGCAGACCCAATGTCGGCAAATCCAGTTTGGTAAATGCGTTGCTGGGGGAAGAGCGTTTGATGACCAGTCCGATCGCCGGGACGACCCGGGATGCGGTCAAAATCGAATTTGCGATCAAAGACGGTAAAGGCGGTGAGCTCCCGGCGCAGCTGGTCGATACTGCCGGATTGCGGAAAACCGGCAAAGTCGACAATCTGGTTGAGATGTTCAGCGTGATGCGTGCTAAAAGTGCAATCGACCGGGCGGATGTCGTTTTGATGGTATTGGAAGCCGGTATCGGCAAAGTTACGGCGCAGGATCGCAAAATCGCCGCATTGATCGAGCAATCCGGGCGCAGTTGTGTGGTGGTCGCCAATAAATGCGACCTCTGCGATGATGCCAAAGTCGAGCCGCTGGCACAGGAGCTGAAACGGCAGCTGCCCAATTTGAATTTTGCTCCGGCAGTGTTTATCAGTGCGACTGAAAAACACAATCTGGCACGTTTGGAAAGCAGCATTGCCGAGGTGGCAGCTAATTTGCAGACCGAAATAACTACCGGTTTGCTGAACCGGGTGTTGACCAAAGCATTTGAAGATACTCCGCCGCCGGTCATAAAGGGTGTGCCTTTGAAGCTGTTTTACGCTTCGCTGGCGGGAGTCAGACCGCCGCGGGTGAAATTGTTTGTCAACCGGGTGGAGTCTGCCGCCGGAAACTATCTGGCGTTTCTGAAAAAGCGGATCCGGGAAAACTTTTCATTGACCGGTATCCCGTTGGATTTGGAAGTCGCCGCCCGACCCAAAAAAATTGAAAGCATCCGCCGCAAGGAGAAAAAATAATGGATAAAGCTCTGGAACTTGAAATCAAAAAATTTACCGCTGCTGAATTGGCAGCCGGGGTGTCGCTTTCTGATATTCAGAATCATATCAATGCAGAATTCAAAACGTCTTTGACCTATATGGATGTCCGGATCCTGGCATCGACTTTGGACGTTGATTGGCAGGCGTTGGATCCGAATGCGAAAAAAGCCGCTGAACCGGCGGCGGAAGAGCCTGCTGCCGCTCCGGATACAGTTGAGCCGGAGACTGCTGCCGAACCTGCCGCTGACGGGGAAATTTCCGACACGGTCGTTGAGGTGAGTAAACTTGCCCGTCCGGGGATGATGCTTTCCGGTTCGGTGAAGTTCGCTTCCGGTTCAAGTGCCGAGTGGTATGTGGACAATATGGGGCGGTTGGGATTGGAAAATCTGGTCGGCGAAAAACCGACACCGGAAGATATTGAGAAATTCCAGATCGAGTTGGATAAAGCCGTCAGAAAAGTGATGGGAAGATAATTTTGCAAAGGGTAATGTTATGGATGAAGCGATGAAAAAAGCATTGAATTCCTTTGAGCCGGCGGTGCGTTCCGGAGCGTTGGAAGTATTTCGCAAAGCCAATAATGCGTTTAATATGCATTGTCACAGTTTTTATTCCTATAACGGCTACGGTTATTCTCCCTCCATGCTGGTCGCTCTGGCCAAAGAGTTGAATTGGCGCGGCGTAATGCTGGTCGATTTTGACGTGCTGGATGGCGTGGATGAGTTTCTGAGCGCCGCCCGGTCATTGGGAGTGCGGGCAGCTGCGGGGATGGAAACCAGAGTCTTTGTCCCGGATATGGCTGATAAAGAGATCAACTCTCCGGGCGAACCGGGGATCGCTTATCATCTCGGTTGCGGATTTACCTCTGCTGTGGTGCCGGAATCCCAGAAAGCTTTTGCCGCTGATTTAAAAGCCCGGGCGCAGAAGCGGACGGCGACTCTGGTGGAAAAAGTAAATACTTTACTGACCGAAATTGCGGTCGATTTCAAAAATGTTGCCGCAGAATATACTCCGGCAGGCAATGTGACCGAGCGCCATGTTTGCTGCGCTTACCGGGTGGCGGCAGAGAAAAAATTTGCCGGAGCAGAGCTGGCGGCGTACTGGCAGGAAAAAATCGGCGGCTTTGAGGCTGATCCGGTGAAAATGGAGGCGCTTATCCGTGCCAAAACCATGAAATCCGGTGGTGTCGGTTATGTTAAAGCCGCTCCGGAAAGTTTCCCCACCCTTGAGGAGATGAATAAGTTTATCAAAGCCTGCGGCGCCGTGCCGACTCTGGCGTGGCTCAATGGTTTGTCAGCCGGTGAAAACGATGTGGATGCGCTGTTGGATCTGCATTTGAAATACGGTGCCGGTGCGGCGACGTTGATCCCCGATCGCAACTGGCGGGCGGCGGATGCGGAAAAAAGTGCGAAATTGGTCGCAGAACTTGACCGTTTCGTTGCCGCTGCGGTAAAACACAATATGCCGCTGCTTGCCGGTACCGAGATGAATGCGCCCGGACAGCTGCTTGCTGATGATTATACGATAGAACAGTTGAAAAAACATCAGGATATTTTCATCGCCGGTGTGGATGTGTTTGCCAAATAATTTACATAAGGAAGTAAAATTATGAGTACATTTGTCGGTATTGGTCTGGGACCGATCCAGACCGGAATTTTTCTCGCCGGTGCGGCGAAAGGCGGTTTCGACCGGATCGTGATTGCTGAAGTCAATGAGAAACTTAAAGCTGCGGTAAATGCGGTTCACAGTGTTACGGTCAACGTCGCTGCTGCTGATAGAGTTTACACCGAAGTCTATCCGAATGTGGAGGTTTACAACCCCAATGATCCGGCTGATGTTGAGAAACTTATCCAGGCGGCGGCGGAGGCTTCTGAGTTGGCGACCGCATTGCCGAGCGTGAAATTTTACGCCTACTGTGCGCCGTGGCTGAAAGCCGGTTTCGCATTGCAGCCGGAACGGGTGCGCTTTTTCTACACCGCTGAAAACAACAACCATGCGGCGGAGGAATTGGAAAAAGCCATGGGCGTATCTTTCCCGAATACCTATTATCTCAACACTGTTATCGGCAAAATGAGTGGTGTCGTTCCCGCCGGCGGTGCGTATCCGGCGCTGGCTCCGGAAGCAGAGAACGGTCATCTGGTTGAGGAATTCAATACGATTTATATTTCCAAATGTCCGGGTATTGAGAACCGCAAAGTTCAGTCGCTGTACGTCAAAGACGATCTTTTCCCGTTCGAGGATGCCAAACTTTACGGTCATAATGCCACGCACTTTTTGCTTGCCACGCTGGGTAAACAAAAAGGCTGCAAAACGATGGATGAGTTAAGCGCATACCCCGAATTGATCGAAAAGGCACGGGTGGCGTTTTTTGAGGAATCCGGTTCGGCGCTGGTGAAAAAATATGCTTCGCTTAACGATGAATTGTTCACCACGGCCGGTTTCAAAGCCTATGTCGATAATCTGCTGGTGCGTATGACCAACCCGTTCTTGAAAGATGCCATTGACCGTATTACCCGGGATCCGGAGCGCAAACTCTCCTGGGATGACCGGGTCATCGGAACGATGCGTCTGGTGATGAGTCAGGGCGGAAATCCGGTGGAGTTCGCCGAAGGTGCCAAACTTGCCGCCGCAGAATTTGCTGCCGGTGGCGATGTGAAAGCCAAATTGGCGGAATTGTGGCCGCAGCCGTGGGGTGCGGAACACGATGCTCTGGCAAAACTTCTTGCCCTCTGACAGATAACCATAAAAAAACTGGCGCAATTTTCTCAAGTTGCGCCAGTTTTTTGTTTGTAGTCATAAGGTTTCGTTGAACACCATAAAGTAGCCGCGGTCATGATCGCAGGATGGACAACGCATCGGCGCGAAGTTGCCGGTATGGATGTAGCCGCAGTTCATGCAGCGCCAAACTACCGGAGCCGGACGTTTGAACATCTGATCGGTTTCCAGCAGGCGCAATAGATCACGGTAGCGCTTTTCGTGCAGCTTTTCAGCAACACAAACGTAGTCAAAAACCAGTGCGATCTCTGCGAATCCTTCCTGTCTTGCCACTTCGGCAAAACCCGGATACAGGGTGTGCCACTCATCGTACTCACCGTCGGCGGCGGCGGCGAGATTGGCAGCTGTATCTCCGATGATTCCAGCCGGAAATGCGGCATTGACATTGACAAAACCGCCCTCCAGAAACTTGAAAAATCTTTCCGCATGTTCTTTTTCCTGATCGGCAGTTTCAGCGAAAATTGCCGATATCTGCATAAAGCCCTCTTTGCGGGCTTGCGACGCAAAGTAGGTGTAACGGTTGCGGGCCTGGGATTCCCCGGCGAACGCATGGATGAGATTGCGTTCTGTCCGGGAATCCCGCAATGATTTATTCATCATGCCTGTCACCCGCAAGTTCAGTTGGTCGCCGGAGCTTTGGGTGCTGCCGGTGCCGGAGCATTTTGCGGTGCCGGGGCGTTGTTGGGAACCGCCACTGCTTCGATGGTCATGGTCTCAACTTCTTCGCAGTTCGGCTGCGGGGCGCAATGTTTTTTCTGCCAGTTTTTGCCGCCTGGCATGCCGCCGCCGCATGAGTGGTAGACGCATCCGGTGATCAACAGAGTACTTGCCGCCAGTGCGCCGCAGATGATGAGTGTTCGTTTCATTTTTTCTCCTCCTCTTTTGTTGTTGCTCCGGGTTATTCCGGAGTTTCTCCTCTGTTATACAATTATAAATTTATGCCGCAATTTTTCAAGAGATCAACTTGTTTTTTTTGCACTGAGACGGTATATTTTCTCAAAAACAAAAGGGGAATTTCTATGGCAGTGAAAAAATCAGACGGAAAAAAGAATTCAGCGGAAAAAAGTAAAAAATCCGGCAGTAAAGGCAAAAAATCATCATGGTTCGTCAGAACTGTTAAGCGCATGATCCTGTTGGCGCTGCTGACCGCTGCCGGCGGATTTATTTTCCAATTCGGCTGCATGGAAAATGTTGGCATTTCCATGCTGAAATACAAAAAATATCTGCCGACGTGGCTGGTGAAAGTGCTGCCCGGCAGCAATGCCGAACAGGGCAGGGCAGTCGCCAAAGAGATGGTCGAGGGCAAAGTACTTGAAGTTTATGACGGAGATACGATCGATATTCTGACTGCTGATAACAAAAAATACCGCATCAGATTTTTTGGCATCGATGCTCCGGAAAAATTGCAGCCGTACGGGATCGAGGCCAGAGATCTGCTCCGGCAGAAAATTCTGGGCAAAAATGTGACTGCGGCGGTTATCAATACTGATAATTACGGCAGAAGTGTCGCCAAAGTCATGCTGGCGGAGCGTTATATAAATTTGGAAATGGTTGCTGACGGCGCCGCATGGCATTATGCGGCATACGCCAAAAATGAGGATGATATCGCTGCAGCAGAAAAAAATGCCCGCATCCGTAATCTGGGCATCTGGCGGGATCCGTACCCGCAGCCGCCGTGGGAATGGCGGCGTGTCAATAAAAAATAAGTCGCCATACCGGAGCGCCGCAGAAAAACACTTGAAAAATTTACGCTTGTGTTGTATCTTATAAAGATGATGGTCTAACTGTATAAATAGAGGAATTATATCATGATGACTGCTAACGAACTCAGAAGAAAATATATTGAGTTTTTCAAGAAAAACGGCCATGCCGAGATCAAAAGTGCTTCGCTGATCCCGGATAACGACCCGACCTGTTTGTTTACCACTGCCGGTATGCACCCGCTGGTGCCGTATTTGCAGGGAGCGAAACATCCGTCCGGAACCCGCTTGACCGACTGCCAGAAGTGTATCCGCACCGGTGATATTGACGAAGTCGGTGATGCCGTGCATCTGACCTTTTTTGAAATGCTCGGCAACTGGTCGCTGGGCGATTATTTCAAAGAAGAAGCGATCAATTTCAGCTTTACTTTTCTGACCAAAGAGTTGGGAATCCCGATCGAACAGCTGGCGGTCACGGTCTTTGCCGGTGATGAAGATTGTCCGTTTGATGCCGAAGCGTGGCAGATTTGGAATAATTTGGGTATTCCTGCTGAGCGCATCGCCAAGCTCGGAAAAAAAGACAACTGGTGGGGCCCCGCCGGTACGACCGGTCCCTGCGGCCCGGATACCGAAATGTTTTACTGGACCGGCCCGCAGCCGGCTCCGCAGGTGTTCGATCCGGAAAATAAACTCTGGGTCGAGATCTGGAACGACGTTTTTATGCAGTATCATAAAAATGCCGAGGGCAAATTTGAACCGTTGTCACAGCGCAATGTCGATACCGGTATGGGGTTGGAGCGTGTTACTGCGGTATTGCAGGGCAAACCCAGCTGCTATGAGACGGAAATTTTTGCACCGTTGTTTGCTGAATTGGATGCGATCCGCGGCGTGCCTGGAGTGCCTGCCAATGAACGTACTTCATCCGAACGCATTATCGTTGACCATCTCCGGGCGGCAACGTTTATCATCGGTGACGGTATCACTCCGGGCAGAGTGGATCAGCCGTATGTGCTGCGCCGGTTGATCCGCCGTGCGATCCGTGAAGGACGTAAACTCGGTATCACCACCGAATTTGCCGCCCGCATTGCCAAACAGGTGATTGCCGGATTCGGCGAATTTTATCCCGAATTGGTCAATAATGCCGAGATGATCTGCAGTGAGCTGGAGCGTGAAGAAAAACAGTTCGCCGCCGCATTGGAACATGGTACTAAAGAATTTCAGAAACTTATCGACCGGGTTCCGCCGCATATTGCCAAAAAAGTGATCAGCGGCAAAAATGCGTTCAATCTTTACGAAACCTACGGTTTCCCGTTGGAATTGACCGTGGAAATGGCAAAAGAGCAGGGTTTTGCGGTGGATGTGGATGGTTTCCAGGCGGCGTATGCCAAACATCAGGAGCTGTCCCGTGCCGGAGCCGAGCAAAAATTCAAAGGCGGTCTGGCGGATCACTCTGAGGAGACTGCCAAACTGCACACTGCCACCCACTTGCTCCATGCGGCGCTTCGTAAAGTCCTCGGTACTCATGTGGAGCAGCGCGGTTCCAATATCACTGCCGAACGGTTGCGGTTCGACTTCTGCCACCCGGATAAAATGACTCCGGAACAGATTCAGGAAGTTCAGGCGCTGGTCAATGACGCTATTGAACGCAAACTGCCGATTTCCTGTGAGGAAATGAGTGTTGATGCCGCACGGGAAGCCGGTGCAATGGGGCTTTTCGGCAACAAATACGGTGATGTGGTCAAAGTTTATACGATGGGCGATGTCAGCAAAGAAATTTGCGGTGGTCCCCATGCTGCCAATACCGGAGATCTGGTTAAATTCAAAATCCTCAAAGAGGAAAGCTCCAGCCGCGGTGTCCGCCGGATCAAAGCTGTGATCGGTGAAGCCGCCTCCAAATAAGATCATGGAGAGTGATTATGCGCAGTGAAGATCTCAAAATCATGGAACTGGACGGAGCGTACTCCGTTGAAGTTTCCGGCAGAGCAAATTTCGACTATGCGGTGCCGTTGCGGGAATTGTCCGGCAAACTCACTGCAAGCGGGAAGTTGCAGATCGACTTAAGCAATTGTGAAGCGATGGACAGCACCTTTATGGGGGTATTGTCCATGTTGGCGCTGAAATTGCGCAAACGCGGTGACAGAGTTATGCTTGTCGGTGCCAGCAGTACGTTGTTGAAACTGTTGCGGGATCTCGGCGTAGCAAAACTTTTCAACTGTGTGGATGAGTCTGACAGCAATGGCGGGGTGCGGATAGCCGATGGCAATTCTGCTCCGGCATCTTTGCTGACGACCGCTGAAACGGTTGCCGAAGCACATAAAGCGCTGGTTTCTGCCGATGAAAGCAATGCGGAGAAATTCAAAGCTGTCATTGATTTTGCTGATCAGGATGTCGCCAGATTGAAAGAGCAGCAGTAAACTGCTGAAAAATATACGAAAAACAATCAGCCCGGCAATTTGCCGGGCTGATTGCTATCGCAGTATTGCCCCCGGAATTCATGGATTTCCAGATTAGAGGAGGCTTCAACAACTGCATTTTTTATT
Organism: Lentisphaerota bacterium; assembly: GCA_015061865.1. GTDB lineage: Bacteria > Verrucomicrobiota > Lentisphaeria > Victivallales > Victivallaceae > UBA1784. The sequence goes on along the minus strand of SUVU01000002.1, from coordinate 5,652 downwards.
TTACTGCTGCCGGCAGCGGACCGGTGATCGTTTCGACGTGTCCATCCGCATAGCCGATAACAGCAACATCGGGATGGGCTTGACAGCAAATCACCGGGATCGTGCTGTCGCTACTTTGCAGCGCCGCAAGAGTAACACCGGGAAGAATGGTATAACTGCTTGAACTTTTCGGACAACTCAGCACTTGCTGGTCGTGGATCAACTGTGACAAATCCTGCGGCAATTTTTTGTCCGGATTTTCGTTTGCATACAGCATTAACGAAATAATGATTTGTTTCTGGTTGGCAGTGCATGCGGCGACCTGTCTTTTAGCTTTCGTGTCAGATTTGCTGCAGCCGGCAAGCAAAATCACCAGCATGCAGGACAACAGACATGCAATCGTAAATTTTTTCATAGTTTTGCTCCAGTTTAAGGTTTAGGTGCCAAAAATTATTGCTCAATTCTTACCACAACAGTGTCTCCATCATAAGCAATGGAAATTTTGAGCAGCTCTGTTTTTTTCATTTTAAGAGCTCGTTCAGCCGCTCCGGGGTAATACTGAACTTCCGCAGTGGCGGTGTAATGATTGCGGTCGATTTTCTGAATGTCCAGCAACCGCGTACAATCGGCTTTGACCCCGGCTTCATTGAAGATGATTTTTTCCACCACCGGTTTTACATCTGTTGATATTTGTTCGTTGTTTCTTCCACAGCCGGAGCAGATCATCAAAGCCATCAGTGCTATCACTGACAATATATTTTTTATTTTCATAACTTTCCTTATGATTTAGGATTTTGCTTTCGCCGCAGCTCTCCGGAGCCAGCGGCATGACTCTGCAGCCGGAACAATAAAAAGGACATATTCCAACTGCTTTCCGTGTATCAGGCACTCGCAAGCCTACGCAACGACAAAGCGCGGAGTATGTCCAGGGTATGACAATCCGCACCACGACGGCCGTTGCGTAAAAAAATTGCGAGTTTTGATACACAACCGTTTTGGTAAAACGATTTTATATTTTTATGAAATTATCTGTTCTTTCAGCTCATATGACCTCCTTTCGTTAGCAGCGCATCAGACTTTTCAGTAATATAGCACAACTACAGCAAATGTCAAAAAGAATGCACGATAATATATCGCAAACCAAAGATCTGCATTTGCATGCACCATTTGTGAAAAACTAAAAAGGCACAACTTTTTCAAGTTGTGCCTTTTGCTGCTGTGATTTTGATTACATCAGCATACCGCCGTCAACGTGGATGACCTGACCGGTGACGTAATCCGAATCCGGCGAGCAGAGGAAGTTGACCACGTTGGCAACATCTTCCGGAGAACCGCCGCGGTTGGCGGGGATGATGGTCAAAAACGCATCCCGTGCCGCCTGCGGCAACTGGGCAGTCATGTCGGTTTCGATATAACCGGGGGCGACGGCGTTGACCTGAATGTTTTTCTTACCGAACTCTTTGGCAGTGGTTTTGGCGAGGGCGATCACCCCGGCTTTGCTGGCGGAGTAGTTGGCCTGACCGACGTTACCCATCACTCCGACCACGGAAGCGATGTTGACGATTTTACCGGCGCGCTGTTTCATCATCGGGCGGACAACGGCTTTGGTGAAATTGTAGGTGCCTTTGAGGTTGACTGCGATTACGGCATCCCATTCAGCTTCGGACATGCGGAGCATCAGGTTGTCTTTGGTGATGCCGGCGTTGTTGACGAGAATGTCAACTTTGCCGAAATCTTTGATGACAGCGGCGACCGTGGCGTCGGCATCTTCGGATTTGGCGACGTTGGCGGCATAAGCACGGGCATCAATACCGGCGGCGACGAATTCATCGGCGGTTTGCTGGGCAGTTTCCAGCAGGATGTCAACGATAGCAAGTTTTGCACCTTCTGCGGCGAGACGGGCGCAGATGGCTTTGCCGATACCACGGGCACCACCGGTAACGATGGCGACTTTTCCTTCAAGTTTCTTACACATTGTTAAAACTCCTTTTGTGTTTATTTATTGCGAAGTTACTAATATAACATACTGCAACAGTATGAATTTTTCAAATATTCAACTCCAAACGGTTCTGCCGCATGGCTTCGTAAAGCACGATACTGACCGCATTCGCCAGATTCAAACTGCGGCTGAATTTTCCCGGCATCGGGATCAGCCACATATCATCACGGTACGAAGTGTAAAATTCCGGGGGCAAGCCGGCAGATTCTTTGCCGAATACCAGAAAGTCTCCCGGCTGGAATCGGGCATCAAAAAAAGATTTTTCGCCGTGAGTGGAGATGAAAAACATCCGTTCCGGGTGCATGGTATTGAGAAAATCCTGCCAGTTGCGGTAGCGGGCAGGGGCAAGATGCTGCCAGTAGTCCAGCCCCGCACGTTTGAGATATTTGTCTTCCAGAGAAAACCCCAACGGCTCGATGAGATGGAGCTTGGCTCCGGTGGAAACTGCCAAACGTCCGATAGTGCCGGTGTTTTGCGGAATTTCCGGTTCAAAAAGTACAATATGAAACGGTTCCATGATCTACTGAACTTTCCTCATTTTTGCCACAAACAATGCATCACAATCTCCGTCAATGCTGTCGATGCGCACCATGCCGGGGACGATTTTGCCATTCAGCGGGTGCGGAAACGGATCCAGTTTGTATTCCGGATGCCCGGATAAAAAATTCCGGACCACGGCGGAATTTTCTGCATCAAACAGAGAGCAGGTTGCATATACCAAAACTCCGCCGGGGCGGACGGCATGAGCGTAATTCTCCAGAATTTTCCGCTGGGTGGCGGCAAGTTCAGAAATGTTTTCCAGCTGCAGTTTCCACTGCGCGCCGGGATTGCGCCGCCAGACCCCGGAACAGCTGCATGGAGCATCGACCAGCACGCCGTCAAACTGGTGACGGCCTTTCCATGCGCCGCCATCGTGAGGTTTGGTGATGATATTGGGGAATCCCGCCCGTCGGGCACGGCGGCGGAGATCATCCAGTTTTGCCGCCCGGATATCACCGGCCGTGACGGAACCTTTGCGGTTCATCAACTGGGCGAGGTGCAAACTTTTGCCGCCGGCTCCGGCGCAAGGATCCAGCCAGCGCTCGCCCTGATTCGGGGCGGCGGCGATAGAAACGCATTGACTGGCAAGATCCTGGATTTCAAATTTGCCGTTACGGTAGGTTTCCAGTGAAAATAAATTGGTTTGCATCCGTACTGCAACAGCATCCGTCAAAACAGGATGTCTTTCCATGATCGCTCCCAGTGCCGTCAATTCAGCATAAACTTCGTTCGGATCATCGCACTGCAAACGTATCCACATCGGGGGGCGCTGTGCCAGCAGCCGGAGGTATCCGGAAATGTCGAGGTTTGCCGGAAGCTCTGCATAAATCCACTCCGGCAGCAGATCACGGTCGGTGAGTTTCAGTTCGCAACCGAAATAAGTCGCCATTTGATTGGCTCTGGCGGTCGGATTATTCAAACTGCGGGGCAGGGGCTCCATGTGATGCACGGCGGCGATGATTTCCGCATTATCGCCGTTGTCATGGATGAAAGCCGCCGCCATCAGCAGCGCTGCCAATTCTCTGGCAGTGAGCCGGATCGAGCCTGATTCCAGTTCGGTGCGGCGCTCCTGCGGCAGATAGAGCCGGAGGAACCCCCAGTAACGGAGCAGGGCGTAAACCGTTTCCGAAATAAACGCCCGGTCGCGGGAGCCGCAACGGTGATTCTGGCGGAAGTATCCTGCCAGCACCCGGTCTGCCGGGGTCTGGCGCGAAAATCCGGACGACAGCACTTTGCGTGCGGCATCATCAAGCAGCCGCAGCTGGGCACGGTATTTGTCCGGAGACAATGTTGAGATAGTACGTTTTTCTTTCATAATGTATATAATATAACTCCGGAAAACGGTTTTTTCACGAAAACAGTCCGTTTTTTTATGAAATTTCTGTTATTTTCTATAAAATCGTTAAAGGAATTTAGCAAAAGTCCCCGGTGAATTGCTTTTTTTACTGTTTTTTGTGGATTTTGCTTGATTTTAGGTCAAATGTGCGGTACTTTAATTAGGAAAACTTTATCAGAAACCATCTTTGTTTAAGTCAAAATAAAGAATATTCAAGAAAGGAGACGACAAAAATCATGATGGAGTTGCTGTTTGCTGCAGGAAACCGGCTCGATGGATGGACCCCGAATCCCGGTATGCAGACGTTGGACTGGGTGATCGTTATCGGGATGATCGCTCTGCTGGTGGGGATTTTGTTCTACTGCAACCGTTTTATGCGTAATGCTGCTGACTTTCTGGCGGCGAGCCGCTGTGCCGGTCGTTATGTGTTGAGTATTTCCCAGGGCGTTGCCGGATTTGCCGTGATCAACTCGGTGGCGACATTTGAGATGTTTTATAAAGCCGGTTTTGCTTCACAGTACTGGAGTATGCTCTCATCGGCAACGGGTTTGATCCTGTCGCTGTTTGCATGGGTGAGTTACCGTTTGCGTGAAACCCGGTGTTTTACTCTGGCGCAGTTCTATGAAGTGCGTTACAGCCGCAAATTCCGGGTGGCATCCGGTATTCTGACTTGGATTTCCGGTGTGGTCAACTACGGTTTGTTTCCGGCGGTTTCGGTACGTTTTTTTATGTTTTTCTGCCGTTTCCCGGAGAAGTTCTACTTTCTTGGTATCAACTGGGACACTTATGGAGTCTTGCTTTTCTTTGCCATCGGTATCGCATTGATGTTTGCTATCGGTGGTGGTCAGATCGCGATCATGGTGACCGACTTCGTGCAGGGTGTGTTCTGTAACTTGGCGTTTGTGGTATTCATCCTCTTTATTTTCAAACTCGGAGATTGGGACACGACCGGCGGATTCGTTTCCTGGACCCAGGTTGAAGAATCCATTTGTATGGAGTCCGGTTCGTCGCAGATCAACCCGTTTGATACCACCAAAATCGGTGACTTCAATATGTGGTACTATCTGCTGGGTATTTTGTTTGCTATCTATGGCCGCGGTTCGTGGCAGGGCGGCATGGGTTACGCTGCTGCCGCCAAAAATCCGCATGAGAGCAAAATGGCCGGTATTCTCGGTACCTGGCGCGGAATGGCGCAGGGGTTGATGATCATGCTTTTCCCGTTGGCGGTTATCGTGTTGATGAACCACACGACTTTTGAGCCTATCAAAATTGCTATTGAAAATACGCTGACCGAATCTGGTGCCGGAGCGCAGCTGCGCGAACAGGGATTGGTGACAACGGCTCTGTCGCTTATTATGCCGACCGGTCTTTTGGGATTGTTTGTGGCGGTTATGTTCGCGGCAATGCTCAGTACCGATGATACTTATATGCACAGTTGGGGCAGCATTTTTATTCAAGATGTGGTAATGCCGTTCCGTAAAAAACAATTCACTCCGAAACAACATATCTGGGCATTGCGTTTTTCGATCATCGGTGTGGGTGTGTTTGCCTGGTTCTTCAGTTATTTCTTCCGGCAGACGGACTACGTTTATATGTTCTTCGCCATTACCGGTGCGATCGTAAGCGGTGCCGGTGCCGCTCTGGTCGGCGGTCTGTACTGGAAACGCGGCGGTACGATCGCGGCATGGACGGTTTACATTGTCAGTGCGGCAATGGCTCTCTGTGCGATCGCAATCCAGCAGACTTGGGACTTCGGCGATGGTACCGGATTCTCCTACTGGCTGGCAAACAATTTCCA
>SUVU01000048.1 GCA_015061865.1 Lentisphaerota bacterium | reverse complement strand
TTTCTCAGCTGGTTTGTCGCCGGCAATGCTGATGGCGAAAAGCGGAAACTGAAACTGAAAGTGCCGTGGTTTATTCCGGCGTTTCTGGTGGCTGCGGCAGTGGTGACTTATCTGCCGCAAGTTTGCCCTGCATCAGCACAGATGGTGTCAGCCGCCGGAAAATTTATCAAAGACGTTTCCAAGTTTCTGATGGTAACGACTCTGTTTTTGATCGGCGCCAATTTGAGCCGGGAAAAATTGAAAGAGTTGGGGTTCCGTCCGGTATTGCACGGAGTTATTCTGTGGTTTATACTGGCGACCGGCTGGTGTTTGGCGATTTACTTTAAGTTGGTTAATTGCCGAATTTAATGTTTGCTGTAAATGCAATAAAAAACGGTGGGAAGCGCTTGTTTCCCACCGTTTTTTATCTGTTGTCTCAGGCTTCCAGATTTTTCCGGGAACACATCAGCGTTTGCCGGTAGTCGATGACCCGGTCGGGTTCGCTGAATGATGCCGAGCGCACAAAACGGGCTTTCGGATCGATTTCCATGCGGATGACTCCGGGCGTGCCGCCGGCGTTGGCGAGCAATTTGCCCTCAGGAGAGGCGATCAGACTTCTGCCGCCGATATTGGCATTCGGCATGGCGGGCGCAGAACGCAGCAGCGTGCAGCCGCAGTCAAAAGCTCTTGCCGCAGAGACGGTTTCCAGAATATCCGGGCGCTCCTGCCGCTGATGGCTGGCGACCAGCATGAGATCAATCTCCTGTTTCGCATATTCCACAAACATTTCCGGGAAATAAAAGTCAAAGCATATCGCCGCACCGTATTTGATCCCGTTGCATTCAAACGCTGCCGGAGTTTTGCCCGGCTCAATGCCGATTGCCAATTCCGGTTCGGTAAGATGAATTTTGGTGTACGGTGAAAAATTCTCTCCGTCCGGGGTGAATACGGTCAGCTGATTGCGCATGATGCCATCACTGCCGATATTGGTCAAACCGGACATCACCGGACACTGCAAACGCACCGCAGTACGGCTTAATTCAGCGACATATTCGGCTCCGGCGCCATTGATCAGGGCCAGTTTGCCCTCAACGTCGGCGGGGCCGGCGCAGTTGGCATTTTCCGGCAGTAACACCAGATCGGCTTCGCCGGGGGCGAGTTGACGCAACTGATCGATTTGCCATTTGATCGTATTTTCCGCATCCGCAGGGCAGGCGGGATACGGCGGCTGCATGATGATAACTTTCATAATTATAACCACTCTTTGTCAAAGTTAAAAGTTTCTGTTTCAGTATTTTTCCAATTGGCATTGCGCAGGTCATAGAAGTCATACACTCCCGGCAGATGGGGAATGGAGATGACTTTCACCGGAAATATTCTTGCCAGACCGCTTAAACGCTCGACCCGCAAGTCAAATTTATTACCTCTGGCATCTGCAAATTCACCGCTGAACGGAATTTTGGCTCTGCTGGTCAATAATGACGGTCTGCCCAGGCGGAAACACTCCAGCGGCAGCGGGGATTTCTGGCGCAGGGCAAGGATGTCGTCCCGGCTCATTTCCACATGAGCCATTACCTTTTTTACGCCGAAATCAGCAAGTTCCTGCACCGCCATACTGTTGGATACCGGCAATGGCGCCGAGGCGATCAGGGTCAGATTTTCGTCGTCGCCGTTGAAAAAGTCCAGCGCATACAGCGACGTTATGCGGAAACGGGTGATCCCGGATGCACGTGCAGATTGAATGGCTTTTTTCAGCGATTCCAATTTGCTTTCCGGACAGAATTCCGGTAAAATCGCCTCATCGGAAAGTTTGTTGAGATCATAGATCCCGTCCGCCCGGATCGCATTGCGGTTTGCCGGTTCAGCACCGTTGGGTTTCATCGCCACGGTCTCCTGCAAACGGTCGTCTGACACCGGCAACGGCTGCATTGCCAGATAATCACGGTGAAATTTGTCCAGCGGCGGCAGGCGGTCACTGATGATCTGCGCCGGAGTGACACCGGAGGTGAAATGCTCCCAGAATTCCCGGCGGATGCGTTTTAATTCTGCTGCCGGAAAGAACAGACTGCCGTGTACAGTCGCCGTGCTGGCGGGACTTAAAGCGAAATCAGGCGAGTCTGCTTCTGCAAAAGCCGCCAGGATTTTAGCCGCATCCACCGGATGTTTTTCGGCACTGACGAGGGCAAGCGGTACACTCCACGGCGGGCAGGGGGCATTATCACAGGTTACGGTCAGGTTGTTGGCGGCAAGTTCCAGATGCAATTTGACTTGCTGTTTGCGCTCCGGTAAATTTTCCAATCGGCGGGTGTAATCAGGAAAACTTTCACCGATTTTAAAAACCACTCCGCCCGGAGTTACCGGTTTGTCACAGCAGATGAAGACCCGTTTGCCGATCTGTACATATTTTGCCGGATTGTTTTCCACAAACATTTTGGTCACCGTGAGTGCCACACCATCATCGCCTGACGGCGGCTGGATCCGCAACCGGTCGCCTAAATGTACCCGCTTTACAGCGGTAAATCCGAAGCCGTTGTCCCGGGCAGCTTCCACTGTACCCACCCGCAAACCGGCAGCACCGATGGCGTCAGATTTGATAAGATCTTTGGCGGATTTCGACGTGTAAAAGCCGTGTGACCAGCGGCGTCCGCAACTTTTGGAGAGCAAATTGCGTGCTTCCGGCAGTTTGGAATCAAATTCATCTTTTGCCGCATCGAGCATCATCCGGTATGCCGAAACAGTGTTGAAAACATAATCCGGCTGCCGGAGTCGTCCCTCGATTTTCAAGGATTCCACCCCGATTTTTTGCAGTTCAGGAAGCAGTTCCAACCCGGCAAGATCCTGCGGTGAGAAGAAAAATCCATTGCCTTTTTTGCTGAAATAACGGCGGCGGCAGGGTTGTTTGCATTTGCCGCGGTTGCCGCTCCAGCCGCCGAGGTAGGAGGAAAACAGACAGACCCCCGACAGGGAACAGCATAACGAGCCGTGAATGAAAACTTCCAGCTCCAAATCTGTTTGTTTGCGGATCGCTGCCAGTTCATCCATTGTGATCTGGCGTTCCAGCACCACCCGTTTCAATCCCAGTGACTTCGCCACGGCAAGTCCGGCAGAGTTGTGAAATCCCATCTGGGTCGAGCCGTGCAGGATCAGGTTCGGGAAATATTCTCTGGCGATCCGCAACACCCCGAGATCCTGTACCAATACCCCGTCCGGAGATATTTCATCGATGGCATCAAGAGTTTCCAGAAGTTCCGGCAGTTCTGTTTCTTTGAGCAAAGTATTCAGCGTGATGTAAACACATTTCTGCTGTTTGTGGGCATAATCGACCACTTTTTTCATCGTGTCGGCAGAGAAGTTTTCTCCGCGCTCCCGTGCGTTGAATTTGCTCAAACCGGCATAAATGGCGTCTGCACCGGCATCAAATGCTGCCAATGCACATGCCGGACTGCCGGCAGGAGATAAAAGTTCCATTTTTTTATTCATCATATCACCCCAATTTTATCCGCGGATCAGCCCACGCATAGGCGATGTCTGTCAGCAGATTCATTACCACAAACAGTACTGAACTCAACAGTACCAGTGCTTTTAATAATTGTATGTCTGAATTCATCAGCGCTTCCATTCCGGCAAATCCCAAACCGGGAATCCCGAAAAACGATTCCAGCAGCAAACTTCCGGTGAACAGGAACGGCAAGCCGGCTCCGGCCCGGGTTATGATCTGCACTGCCGCATTGCGCAGCAGGTGTTTGTAATATATTGATGCGGGGTGAACTCCTTTGGCCAGCGCACTGCGCAGATATTCTTTATTAAGTTCATCGGCAAACACAGTCCGGAAAAAGCGCATATTGCTGCCGACACCGCAAATAATTCCGATCAATACCGGCAGAACAAAGTATTTTGGACCATCGAAACCCCACAGCGGAAACCATTCCTGATAGTAGGCGCAGAAAAATTGACCGAATATAATTGCCACCAGATAACTCATACTCATCGTAAACACCGCCAGAAACAGCAGCATCCGATCCTGCCACTTGCCGATAAAAGCGACTGATACCAGCGCAAGGACGATGCCGCAAACGATTTCACCACAAAAAATCGGCAGCATCAGGCAGAGCGAGGGACCGACACCGCGTTTCAACACCCCGGCGACCGGCTCTCTGGTGCTGAGAGTTTCACCAAAGTTGAAAAATGTGACATAAGGAAATTCGGATTTAATTGCAACCAGTTCCTGCAGTGCCCGCAAAAATCTGGAGTTCCACGGAGAATCCTGACGGCGGAAAAATTTACAGGAGTTGACCTTTTTACCGGCCGGTAAAGTATGGCAAAATCTGCTTTCACCGTCGGCGATCCGGATTTCAGCATGGCTCTGATCGGCGTAAGTTATGACCGCAACAATATTTTTTGCCGGATAATTCGCCTGGGCGCAAAGGGTACGGCCGTCGGTAACGGAGTATTCCGAAAAAGCCGATGTTTTGCACATCCTGCCGTAAAAAAGCGGCAGATCGCTGCCAAGTTTGCTGCGCAGAGCATCGATTTCATCCGGCAGGGCATGTTTGCCCAGCATTGCTGCTGCCGGATCACCGGAGGTCAGGTCAAAAAGGACAAATGTCAATAACAGGACACCGAAAATGACCCAAAAAGAGTAAAAAATACGACGAATGATATACTTTAACATAATGAAGGATAAAATACTATCAAAACAACTTTTTTTCAAGTTGATTTATGAGCTTTTTTGCGCTATATTATCAGGAAGGACAAAATATTACTCTTTTTAGGAATTAGTAATGTCGCGAAAAGATTTTATCAGCGATCAGCTGGTCGATATGCGCTCTCAATTGCGGGACAGTTACACCAGTTATCATCAGAACCGGATCGCCCGTGAAACTGAAAAGCAGAATCAGGATGCAGTGACGGAACCGGCAGAGAAAACTTCTGTTGCCGTACCGGTCGCTCCGGTGGCACCGGTCGTGCCGGAGGAAAAATATCTGCCGTCCATGCGCCGTGCGGATGACCGTTCCGCTGACACGAAAGAGCGGCGGGAACTGGAGGGCAGGATCCTGCATGATCTGGCGGCGATAGATTGCGAAAGGGAGAAACTTCAGAAAAAACTGGAGGAATTGGAACGGTTTGCCGGGGTGTTGGAGACATCCCGGCAGGAAATTACCGACGGCGATGTCAACAAAATCGGCAAAAATTATTTTGCCGCCAGCGGTCGATGGAGTGCATTTGAGGACAGGTACGAAAAAAGTTTGACTGCAGAGGTATCGTCAGCTGGTTATGATCGCAAAGGTTCATGGATCGTTGCCGCCGCAATTCTGCTCGGCAGTCTGATCGTGGCGTTTGCATTGATAAAATCGTTTTCGGTTTAAGAGCAGTTTGTGATTGAAAGGTGAGGAAATGATAATTTCAACGACAGCATATCCCCGTGCCGCTTTGATCGGCAATCCATCGGATGGGTATTTCGGTAAAACGATCGCCTTTGTGTTCAGCAATTATTGCGCTTCGGTGCAGTTGTACGAAACTCCGGAATTGACGCTGCTGCCGAGCCGTCGTGATGTGGACAGTTTTGCCAATCTGGAAACATTGTGTTCTGAAGTGCGCAAGTTCGGGTACTATGGCGGGATCAGACTGTTGAAAGCTGCCGCCCGGCAGTTTTATCTTTACTGTACCGAAAAAGGGATCAAGCTGCCGAAACGTAATTTTACCATTCGCTATGACAGCAATATCCCGAACCGGCTGGGACTGGCAGGTTCGTCGGCGATCATTACCGCTTCGTTGCGGGCGATGTGCCAGTTTTACGAGGTGAAGTTTTCACTGCCGGAGTTGGCGAATGTGGTGTTGGCGGTGGAACGGGATGAGTTGAGTATTCCGGCAGGGCTGCAGGATCGGGTGGCGCAGGCGTACAATCATCCGGTCTACATGGATTTTGACCGTGCCCACATGGATTTGTATAATTACGGCATTTATGAGCCGATTGAAATTCCCCAAGAATTGAATTTGTATGTGGCATACCGCACTGATCTGGCAGAGGGATCGGAAATTTTACATTCCAGATTGCGCGATGATTACAATGCCGGCGTACCGCAGGTGCTGGATGCCATGCAGGAGTGGGCAGACTTGACTGTGCAGCTGAAAAATGCGTTGCAGCGTAAAGATTTCGGCAAAATTCCGGCGTTGATAAATCGTAACTTTGACTTGCGCTGTGAAGTCTGCGGCGGCAGTGTCAGTGCCAAAAACCGCCGGATGATCAAAATTGCCCGTGAAGTTGGTGCTTCAGCCAAATTTACCGGTTCCGGTGGTGCGATCATCGGGTCTTATGAGGATGAGGCGATGTTTGAAAAACTTCAGAATACACTGAAAGAATTCAGTGTCGATGTCATAAAACCGCAAATCGTTTGTGAAAAGGTGGAAGCGTGAAAAAGCGAGTATTTAAAGCGGTGATCCCGGCTGCCGGATTCGGAACCAGAATGTTGCCGTTTACCAAAGCTGTGCCTAAAGAATTGATCCCGCTGGTGGATAAGCCGGTGCTGCAATACGTTATTGAAGAAGCTGTTGCCGCCGGGATCGAAGAAGTTTTGCTGATCGTAAGTTCCGGCAAAGAGGCGATCATCCGTCACTTCAATCCCGTTCCGGATTTGGAGATCCGTCTGGAGGAGTCTGGTAAACAGGAGCTGCTTGCTCAAATCAGGGCGCTGAATACGATGGTAAAAATAAGTTATGTTTACCAGCAGCAGCTTGATGGTTTGGGTGGTGCAGTGCGTTTGGCAAAAAATTTTGCCGGTGATGATCCGGTGGCAGTGATGCTCGGGGATACGGTGATGGATTCCCACACCGGACGTTCTGTTACCGGACAGTTGGTGGATGTGTACGAGCGTTACGGGACGTCAGTTATCGCCTTTGAACAAGTCCCGCTGGAAAAAGTTTCCCGTTACGGTGTCGCTGATGCGGAGGAGTTGAGTGACGGCGTACTCAAATTGCGTGATCTGGTGGAAAAACCTGCTCCGGAAAAAGCTCCGAGCAATTTAGCGGTGGCGGCAAGATATTTGTTTACCCCCGGTATTTTTACGGCGTTGGAGCATACTGTTGCCGGACTGCACAACGAGATACAGTTGACTGATGCAGTGCGTTTGCTGTTGAAATCCGAGGCGGTTCACGGCTGCCGGATCGCCGGGAAACGGTTTGATTTGGGCAGTAAAGCCGGTTTTGTTGCTGCGAATGTGGAATTCGCCATGCGTTGTCCGGAGTTGCAGGAAACTTTGGAAAAACAGTTGAGAAATATCCTGAACAAATAAAAATGAAATTTTTGGAATCGTGTTTAACAAAATAAAAAAACTTTTTAAGGTTCTCTTTCGTAATGAGCCGGAACCAGTGAAGCCTGCCGGACATAAAAAACGGCCGGCGCAGAAAAAACAAAACTTACGTTCGCAGGAGCGCAAAGCAAATAAACCGCGCAGAAATGAGAAAAAAACGGTGCCGACAAAGGCTCCTGAGTTTTCCAAAGCAGCAATAAAACCGGCAAAAGTCAATGCTCCGGTTCGTCCGGAAAAATTGAAAGATGTTGCCGTTGTTGAGGACAAAATGCGCTTTCTGGATCTGCCGTTGGCAGAGTCGATCCAGTTCGGTATCCAGCACGCCGGGTTTGAGTATTGTACTCCGATTCAGCAGTTGACGCTGCCGGCTTTGCTGGATAACCGTGATTTGGCGGGTAAAGCGCAGACCGGAACCGGTAAGACCGCCGCATTTTTGCTGGCATCGTTTACCCGTCTGCTCAATAATCCGCTTGCAGAGCAAGCTCCGGGAACGCCGCGGATGGTAGTGCTGGCTCCGACCAGGGAATTGGCGATCCAAATCCATAAAGACGCTTGTAATTTGGGTGTTTTTTCCGGCTTGAAGCTGGCGCTGGCATTCGGCGGTATGGATCATGAGGCGCAGCGGCGGGCATTAAGCGGTGCTGTCGATGTGCTGATCGGAACTCCGGGCAGGGTGATCGACTTCGCCCGGTCGCAGAGTTTGAAATTGCACAAAGTTGAAATTCTCGTGATCGACGAAGCCGACCGGATGTTGGACATGGGATTTATTCCGGATGTCAAACGCATCGTATCGCAAATGCCGAAAAAAGGCGAACGTCAGACACTGCTTTTCAGTGCAACATTGGAGGAGCGTATTCTTAAACTGGCTTCCGGCTGGCTGGCGGACCCGGTGGTGATCGAGAGCGAACCGGAACAGATGGTCAGTGACAACATCGAGCAGACGTTTTATTCGGTGCTGCGGGAGGAGAAATTGGCATTGCTCCTCTATATTCTGCGGACGATGGAGTACGAACGGGTGTTGATTTTCGGCAACCGCAAAGATGTGAACTCCCGGTTACAGTATGATTTGGCGCGTTTCGGTTTTAATGTGCCGCTGCTCTCCGGGGATATTTCGCAGGAAAAACGGATCCGGATTCTGGAAAAATTCCGTACCGGAGCTGAAAAAATCGTGATCGCAACCGATGTCGCAGCCCGCGGTATCCATGTGGATAATGTTTCATTAGTCATCAATTACGATCTGCCGGAACAGCCGGAAGACTATATCCACCGCATCGGCAGAACCGGCCGTGCCGGAAATCATGGGGTGGCGATCAGTTTTCTCTGCGAATACGGAGCATATTACCTGCCGCCGATCGAAGAGCAGTTGAAAACTCAATTCAACAGCATTTTGCCCACCGATGAAATGGTCACTTTGCCGCCGGAAGTCCCGGGCGCCAAGTTGCCGGTATTGGATAAAAAATCCGGTCCGGTGCGCCGGGGGGGCACCGGGCGCAAAAATTATGGTCGCCGCCGGTAAATATCATGGATATCTCCAAGCGCATTGCATGGTCAGATTGGAACATGCTGATATTTATTACCCTGATCTACTTTTTTGCCAATATGCAGAAAGTGCTGGTGCCGGGGGCGACATTTGACGAGATCCAACAGCTTTTTGATGTCGATGCCTCTGCGGTCAGTAATACCGGAGCAATATTTCTCTGTGTGTATGCGATTTCTCAATTGGCGGTCGGGGTTATGGCTGACCGTTTCGGCGGGGCGAAGGTCATAGTTTGGGGTGGATTGATTTTTTGCATCGGTTCGGTGCTTTCCGGAGTGCCGGGAAGTTTTATGCTGCTGTGTGTCAGCCGATTTTTGACCGGTTTGGGGGCGGCGGCGATATATCTCAGTATGATAAAAGAGATCGCCCGTATTTCCGGCAGTGCGCTGCCGTTGTTTTTGGGGATCGCCATGATCGTGGGGTATTCCGGGGCGATAGCCGGAGCATCACCATTTATTGCCGGAGTGAAGCATTTGGGATACAGCAAAATGATGCTGATAACCGGCGGTGTGACCGCAGCGGTGTATGCCGGATTTTTATTATCCGCATTAAAAAATCAATTTCCGGCAGTGCGCAAGGAGGTCACATTCAGTATATCATCATACCTGAATGTTTTCAAACGGCGTCATAATATCGCTCTGCTGGCGGTATGCGGATTGAATTTCGGAGTTTATTTTGCTTTGCAGTCGATCATCGGCAAGAAGTTTTTGCAGGATTTTTGCAGTATGAGCGAAACTGCTTCCGGGGCGGTATTGACGGTTACGATGTTGATTGCGGCGTTTAATGGATTTATTCTGGCGAATTTGAGCCGTTGGGCAGGCAACCGGCGGAAAATATTTTTGCAGTGCGGTTCTTTGGAGTGTCTGGTCGGTGCCGGTTTGATCGTTGGGGCGCTGATTTTTGATATCCGGCAGCCGGTTTTGGCAGTGACCGGAATGATATTATTGGCATTCGGCGGCAATGTGACCCCGATTTTTGTTTCTCTGGTCAAAGAAACAAATGAAGAAAACCGCTTTGGCACGGTGTTGTGCGTAGGAAATTTTTTCTCCTATTCCGTTACAGCCGGATTCGGGTGTGTGCTGGGCAAATTAATGGACATATATCCGCCGCAAAAAATTGACGGTATCAGTGTTTACAGCCGTAATTCGTATCTGCTGGTCTTTGCAGTATTGATCCCGTTGCTGGCGATTTCCATGTTTTGTGCATTGAAACTGCGGGAATCATACGGCAAAGATATCGACGTGCGCTGAAATTATTTTTTTACGTCCAGCGCATCACGCAGGGAATCTCCCAGCATATTGAGCGCCAATACCAGAATCAGCAGCGCCGTCGAAGCGGCGGCGATTTCCCACCATACGCCCATCCATAACCGGGATTGACCATCGGAGATCATAATTCCCCAGCTCGGTGCGCTCTGTACGCCCAATCCCAGATAACTGACGATCACTTCCAGCATGACCGCACTGGCAAACAGCGTGGTGAAATAGATGATGACCAGATGAAATACATTGGGGAAAATGTGCCTGATAATGATTTTGAAGTTACTGACTCCCGCCACTTTTGCCGCCGCTACAAAACTGATTTGCTTCAATTTCATGGTTTCGCCGCGAATGACCCGGCATAAAGTCACCCATCCGGTCAGTCCGATAGCCAGATAGACTCCCAGCATACCGGGTTCGGTGTTGAGCAGTGCGGCAAGGTGTGAAAATTTTTTCAATGCTTGCGGTGACATGAATTCTCCGCTGAACAGCAATGCAAATGCCAGTATAAACAGCAACGTTGGCAAGGAGGCAAATATGCTGAACATCCAAACGGTCAAATCATCTATCCAGCCGCCGAAATAACCGGACATCATTCCTAAAGTAACTCCGATAACCACTGCGATCAGTCCGGAATACACTCCGACTTTTAGTGCGCTGGCGCTGCCGGCAAGGGTGCGGAGAAAGACATCCCGCCCCTGATAATCCGTCCCGCACCAGTGCTGTGCTGACGGAGACGCATAGCAATTATCCGGATCAGAGCGCAAATACACCGGGATTTCGTTGTGATTTCGGCACCATGAGCCATAAATTTCAAATCCGATCGCAGTAAACACAAACAGCAGGACGACTGCCAGCGCAGCCATCCCCCACGGATCCGTAAAAAATTTACGCAATGCCGGTGTTTTGGTCACCTGGAATTCTCCTGTTTTTTCAGCACGACCTGCAAAAGCGCCACGTCTGCCGGAGTTACTCCGTCAATGCGCCCTGCCTGTCCCAATGTTGCCGGACGGATTTTTTCCAGTTTCTGCCGGGATTCATTGCACAAACCTCTGACTGCTGAATAATCAAAATTTTCCGGAATGGCGGTCTCTTCCAGCTTTTTTAAGCGGTTGATTTCCACGCTTTCACGTTGCAAATACCCATCGTATTTGGCTTCGACCAGCAGTTCCTGCCAGACCCGTCTGCCCAGACGGTCGTCGGGCAGGGCAAGTTTTTCCGCCCAGAAGCCGTTGCGGGGGCAGGGGGTGCCGGGGGCGATATCGCGCAACATGGCAAATAAAGTGTTTTTGCCGTTTTTGGTGTTGCGGCAAAAGTCCAGTTTGGCATTGAGCAAATTTTCATACTCGCAAAATCTGCGGAATTTTTCTTCCGGCAGGATTCCCCATTCATACGCACTGCGGCACAGACGCAAATCGGCATTTTCCTGCCGCAAAGTCAGGCGGTATTCCGCCCGGCTGGTAAAAAGACGGTACGGTTCGACGATCTCTTTGGTAGAGAGGTCATCGAGCATCACCCCGATATAACTTTTATCCCGTCCCGGAAACACCGGAGCTTTACCTGCGGCATAGCGGGCGGCATTCATCCCGGCGATCAACCCCTGTCCGGCGGCCTCTTCATAACCGCTGGTGCCGTTGATCTGACCGGCGGTAAAGAGGTTTTCCCAGCGCTTGTTGCGCAGAGATCGTTCGGTTTGATGCGGCGGAATAAAATCATATTCAATGGCATAGGCATAGCGGGAAATGACCGCATTCTGCAAGCCGGGCAGGGTGCGAACCATCTGTTTTTGCACTTCCGGCGGCAGGCTGCTGGAAAATCCGTTTAAATAATATTCCCCGGTGTCAGCTCCTTCCGGTTCCAGAAACAGCAAATGGTACGGGTGCTGCGGGAAACGCACGACTTTGTCCTCAAAAGATGGGCAATACCGGGTGCCGATCCCTTTGATAACTCCGCTGTACATCGGTGATTTATCCAGATTGGCACGCACTACTGCGGCAGTTTCATCCGTGGAGTGCAGCATGTAGCAGGGCAAATCACGGCGATTGGCATTTACTACTGCCGGGCGCAAAGACATGTCCCAGAAACTGAATTCCTCATTTTCCGGTTCGGACGGCTGCAGCTGCAAACCGGAAAAATCAATGGTTTTATCCAGAATCCGCGGCGGAGTTCCGGTTTTCAATCTGCCGATTTCCAGACCGAGCTGACCGCTTAAAGCATCGGACAATTGACATGATGCCTGGTCTCCGGCTCTGCCGCCGGGGAAATTCATCAGGCCGTAATGCAGAGTGCCGTTTAACGATGTTCCGGTGGTCAAAACCACGGCTTTGGCACGGATTTGATCCTGAAACTGGGTGGTTACACCGCAGATTTTATTGTTTTCGAGAATAAAGCCGGTGACTTCAGCTTGCAGGATGTCTATATTTCGGGCATTTTCCAGATATAATTTCATTCCTGACCGGTAAACAGCTTTATCGCATTGGGCTCGCGGCGACCAGACTGCCGGGCCTTTGGTACGGTTGAGCATCCGGAACTGGATCGCCGCAGCTTCTGAAACGATGCCCATAGCGCCGCCGAGAGCGTCGATTTCCCGGACGACCTGACCTTTGGCAATGCCGCCGATGGCAGGGTTGCAGCTCATCTGGGCGATGTGATCCATATTAAACGTTATCAGTGCAGTCTGCGCCCCCAGACGTGCTGCCGCCAACGCAGCTTCGCATCCGGCATGACCGGCTCCAACTACAATAACATCATATTCTTTCATCGAAATCAATACCTGAAAAAGTGTTTGCTTACAAATCTATAAAATAGCACATTTTTTAATATTTTTCCACCTGACAATCAGACTCCGGGCTTTTTTTGACGGATAATTTTACATTGATGTTGAAAAAAAGATAAATCGGAAGTATTTTATAGAAACTTTTATTTTTAACACGTGTGGGGAAACAAAATGTTTATCAAAAAATTATTGCTTGGGGTGTTGGCAGGCGCATTGGTGTTGCCGTTCGGTTTGGAGGCTAAACCGAAAGAAGATGAAAAAACCAAACAGACGGTGCTTTGTCCGAAATGCAATGAAGAGGTCGAAGTTCCCAAAAAACCGGATAAAAAGCGCAAATCGAAAAGCCGTTTCAGACGCAAAGGTCTGATTAAATGCCGCAAATGCAACCATAAGTTTCAGATGCCGAAACCGGGTAAAAAAACTGCGCCCCAAAAAGCAGCTCCTAAAAAAGCGGCGTCTGAAGATGCCGAATAATCAATAAAAAATAAAAACGGTCAACCGTGAATTCTTGCGTTGACCGTTTTTTATTTGCCTATTTTTGCGGCGTTGTCAAACGCACTGCATGGATAAATTGATTGATTGCAGCATGATCCGGTTTACTGTTTTGCTCCGGATTTCGTTCTGATATTGAAATCGTAAATATCCTGCCGTCGGAAGTTATGCCGGAAAGAGTTTCCGCATATAACCGCAGCGGCTTGGCTGAGTGTCTGCTGCCGGTATCCTGTGCGGAACCGACAACTTTGGCAAATTTTACGCCGTTGATGGTGGTTATTTGGGATGAAACTTTAATGTTTTTAAATCTGCCGGAGCGATCTGAAAGAAATCTTTTGGTCATGTGGTCTTTCAACATCTCCAGCGAGATTTTTTTAAGGCGCTGTTCCGGCAGTTGCGGCGAAAGGGCGACCATGGCGATGGTAGTATGCAAAATGTTTTTTGCATCCACGATCGCCCAGAATGCCATATTCTCACGCTGTCCTTTGCCGGGGGCAATGCCCCATTTCATTCCCGGCATCGGTTGGATCTGAAATCCGCCGTAGGAAACCGTTTTATCCGGTGTTACTACGCGCGGCGCTCCGGGGGCAGGCGGAGTGGTGAAGTTTTTATAACTGACACTCTCCGCCAATATCACCAAACTGCTTAAAAACAGCGCCGCAATAAGCCACCGTTTCATTATTTGACCTCAAAGGCAAATACGCCGCGCTCGACCTCATCATCCAGCACCAGTTTGACACTTTTGCCGCTGCAATCCAGCGGCAGCCGGAACAGACGCTGACTGTTTTCAGTGGTGCGGTAGACTTCTTTGCCATCTACTTCAATGTGGAACGCCCGAACCAACGTTTCCGGCAGCTGGAAATCGGGGCGGTCTTTGTAGTAAATACCAAGCGTATTCAAAACTTCCGGGCGGGATCTGTAACTGTCGAACACAATCCGGATCCCGGAAATTTTCTCGGCTTTGTCAAACGTGTATTCGGCAAAATCCCCCGCTTTGCCGCGCCAGGCGTTGCAGACATCATTGATATCCCGGTCAATGCCGTTGCGGAGCAATTCGCCGTCGCCATTGGATACGGCAAGTACAGCTCCGGCAGTAAGTTTGGAAATCTGCCGGATTTTGCCGGGCAGATAGCAGTCATCATCCATCAGCGTTTTCTGGATGTCGGCAATATGCTCAGTCACCGCCTGACGAGGAGTGACCTGATTGCGGGCGGCAAACACGGCGATCGTGCCGGCAGCCTGACCGCAGAGGGCGCAGGTCGCCATTACCCGGGTGGAACTCAGGGCAATATGGGACGTGCTGATGTTGCGTCCGGCAAAAAACAGATTGCTGATATTTTTAGAATAAAGTGAACGGGCAGGGATGCTGTACGGCTGCTTCATCCACTTGACTGTATTGGCTTTGCCTTTATGCTCAAAACCGTCCGGGTGATGGTCATCGACCGGCCAGCCGCCGTAGGCAACAACATCATCAAATTCAACGCTGTTTACCAGCTCATCCTGGTTGAGGATGTGGTCGCCGACATAGCGGATGCTTTCCCGTTTGCCGGGCAGAAATCCCACCCAGTCAAGTTCCCATTTTTCGGCACCGTGGTCGCCGCCGTTTTTAATGTGATCCCACATCCCGAATGCCAGAGCGAGCAGCTCATCCCGCACTTTTTCGGTGTCGGCGATTGAGTCCTGGTTGCCGCCGAGTTCCAGATACCAGAAATTCTGATAAGGCCCCAGTTGGTGCATCCGGGATCCGAAGTCGGCTTCGGTAAGTTTTTTTGCCCATGACGGCGGCGTGTAGTGCTGAACGGTGTCGGTCTCGCGTGCCTGCAGAATACAGCTCATTCCCATAGTTTTGCGGTCTGCCTCCGCAACGGCGAGAGATTCATCAAATTCGCTTGCCGCTTCACGGCCGATCCGGTATTCCGCACCGGAAAGTCCGGCGAGAATACTGTCCCCGGAGCAGTCGGCGAAGTAATCCGCCTCTACCACATGAAACTGCTGGGTGGTCAGCTGCCAGCCTTTGACGGATTTGATTTTGCCATCGGCGGTTTCTGCATCCATACAGGAGCAGTTGAGCAGCAGGGTCAAATTTTCCTGAAATGCGGCTTTTTCGTAAAGCACGCTGTCCCAGATGGAGTAATTTTGCCGGGGGTTGCGGCGGCAGTTTTCCAGCCGGAGTTCTTCGATCAAGCCGGTTTCCATCCAGTTCATTGCTCCGCAGATAAACATCCTGATCTCACTGGAAGCGTTGCCGCCGAGTACCGGGCGCTCGTGCATCAGAATAGTTTTTATACCGTGTCTTGCTGCAGTGATCGCCGCACACATGCCCGCCAAGCCGCCGCCGACAACGCAGAATTGAGTTTGATGATGAATCGTTTTCATGGTAATTTACCTTTCATTAAAAAAATGCGCCTCTGCACAAATAGTAGTACAACCACGCTGCCAATGCCGGATGCAAATAATCGGAGGTAGTTATAACACAATCAGAGGTGTAGGTGCTGTTGCCTTTATATATCTTGTTATTCTCATAAGTGGCAACGCAATCTGATGAATAGGTGCTGTTGCCTTTGTAGATTTTTCCACGCTCCCAGGTGGCGATACAATCCGATGAGTAAGTGCTGCTGCCTTTATAAAGTTTGCTCCGTTCCCATGTCGCAACGCAATCAGACGAGTAGGTGCTGTTGCCGCGGTAAATTTTACCGTTTTCAAAAGTAAAAATGCAGTCGGATGAGTAAGTGCTGCTGCCTTTGTAAAGTTTGCCCCGTTCGTAAGTGGCGATACAATCGGATGAATAAGTACTGTTTCCTTTGTAGATTTTCACCTCTGCGCTTAATGTCAGGATCAGTGAAAAAACGGCAAGAAACAGGACTGTGGATTTCATTTTTCATCTCTCATTATTTTTTTACGTATCTGGGTAAATATAGCATCCGAATTTGAAAAATCAAGCAGAAATAAGATAATACCGTGCGATATCAGCAGAATCGAAAAGTTTGCAATCAGCAAATAAAAATGCTATATTATCCGCTGTCAACCGTTTATGTTGATCACAAAAGGATAGGGGATATGAGAAACAATATATTTGCATTGTTTTCAAGTGCAGTGATTTTACTCTGCGGATGTGTCGGTATTTGGGCTCCGGCTCAAGAAATACCCATGCAAAAAGTAAAAGTCGGTTATTTTGTTGATAACGGCAGCCGCGGCAACGGTGTGTTTCAATGGGCGCAGCTGCTGCATTATTCTCCGCAACTTGAGGTGACATTGCTGGACGGCAAAGATATCCGAGAAGGCAAACTTGCAGAAATTGATCTTTTGTTTATTCCCGGCGGTTCCAGTGCAGATCAGATGAAATCTCTGCAGGACGCCGGCAAGGATAATATCCGGAAATTCGTGTATAACGGCGGAGCATACGTTGG
>SUVU01000047.1 GCA_015061865.1 Lentisphaerota bacterium | reverse complement strand
ACCTCAAAGAGCGCAAAGGCTTCTCTCTGATCGAAGTCGTCGCCCCCTGTCCGGTCAATTTGAAAATGAGCGCCGATCAGGTCAACGAATTCATCGAGAAACAGATGCTCAACTACTTCCCGCTGGGCTGTCTGCGTGACAAAACCAAAGACATGGAAAACGGCAAACTGCCCGCCGACGTCATCCGGGATGAAGAAAAAGTCCGGGAACTGCTCTTCCCCGTCCGCAGTGATAATGCGGTGGCGGCGGATTTCCGCAATACTTCGGCGATTTTCGATCAGGAATTGCGGGTTAAAATCGGCGGTTTCGGCGGTCAGGGCATCCTTTCGCTCGGCGTGATGCTCGCCAATATGGCACGTCTGCGCAACTTCAACGTCAGCTGGATGCCCTCCTACGGCCCGGAACAGCGCGGTGGTTCGGCATGCTGTGCCGTCACCGTCAGCCGTCAGGCGATCCCGTCCCCCATCATCGACCGGGGCGGCAATCTGCTGATCGCCATGACGCAGGCGGCACTGGACAAATATCTGCCCGAACTGCGTGAAGACGGTATTCTGATCTACGACCATACGGCGGTGAAACTGCCCGCATTGCCCGCCACGATGCAGACTTACGGTCTGGATGCGCTGGCGATCGCCGACGAAAAACTCGGCAGCAGCAAATTTGCCAACTCCGTACTGCTCGGTGCATTGGCGGCAGTGCTGGCGAAAAACGGCATGAATGAAGCCGATCAGGCGGATTTCGACCGGGCTTTTGCGGAAGCCGTGGAAGAAAAATTCGGCAAAAAACCCGGCGCGGTCGAGACCAATATCAAAGCCTATGAAGCCGGCAAAGCCGCATTGTGAGGTAAGCAGATGTTTTTCACCGGAACCCGCAGTGCTGCTGCTGTAACTTCGGCAGAGGCGATCGCCGCCGGCATCGCCGCCGACGGGGGACTTTTCGTACCGGAATCGTTCCCCCGGATCACCCCGGAAAAATTCGCCGCCCTGGCACAGGCGGATTACCGCACCCGTGCCGCCGAAGTGCTGGCGCTCTACCTCACCGACTACACCGCCGATGAGATCGCCCACTGCGTCAATGGCGCATATTCCGGCACTTTTGAAAACGATTCCCCGGCACCGCTTGCCGACATCGGGGACAAACGTCAGATGCTGGAGTTATGGCACGGCCCGACCTGTGCATTCAAAGATCTGGCGCTGCAGATCCTCCCCTATTTGCTCACCGCCGCCCTCAATAAAGGTGCCACCGGCCGTACTGCGGTCATCCTCGTGGCGACCAGCGGCGATACCGGCAAAGCGGCACTGGCAGGTTTCGCCGATGTGAAAAACACCCGCATCATCGTCTTTTACCCGCAGAACGGGGTCAGTGATATGCAGAAATTGCAGATGACCACCCAGCGCGGCAGTAACGTCGCCGTCTGCGCTATTGAAGGCAACTTTGACGATGCCCAAAGCGGCGTAAAAGCGATTTTCACCGATGCGGAAATGAAAGATTTTCTGGCACAGCACCAGCTGGAATTTTCCAGTGCCAACTCCATCAACTTCGGACGTCTTGCCCCGCAGATCGTCTATTACGTTTCGGCGTACTGCGATCTGCTGAAAAACGGCTCGCTCGCTCCGGGTGAGGAGTTCAACGTGGTCGTGCCGACCGGAAATTTCGGTAATATTCTGGCGGCGGTCTACGCCAAACAAATGGGAGTGCCGATCAAAAAATTCATCTGCGCTTCCAATAAAAACAACGTGCTGACCGATTTCATCCGCACCGGCACCTATGACCGCAACCGGGAATTCCACACCACCGAAAGCCCGTCGATGGATATTCTGATTTCCTCAAATCTGGAACGCTATCTGCATCTGCTGGATAACGGCGATACCGCAGTGACCGCCAGACTGATGGCGCAGCTCAAAAACGACGGCAAATATACCCTGCCGCCGGAAATGTTCGCCAAAATGCAGACGGAATTCTACGGCGGCTGCTGCGACGATGCCGCCGGCAGAGCTGCGATCGCCAAAATTTTCCGGGAGCGCAACTATCTCTGCGACACCCATACCGCCGTGGCATTGGCGGTCTGCGATCAGTACCGCCGGGAAACCGGTGACGACACGCTCTGCGTGATCGCTTCGACCGCTTCGCCGTATAAATTCGCCCCGGCAGTGCTGAGCGCACTCACGGACGAAGCACTGCCCGCAGATGACTTTGAGAAACTGGAACTGCTCAGCAAAATTTCCAATACCAAAGTCCCGGCTGCACTTGCCACCTTGCGCGGCGAGGAGATACGCCATAAACGCTGTATCGCCAAAAACGATATGGCTGAATACATTAAAAGCGTGTTAGCGTAAAACTGATTTTAATATTTGCAGACTGCCCGGGGAAGAACTTGGCAGTCTGCAAGCGTTTTATTTGCAGACCGGCTGCGAGCCGGGAAATTGTTGTGAAAAAAACACCCCGGTCAGATTTGAACGGGGTTTGACCAGGCGTAGCGCCCCTGAGCATCCTGCAATTGCAGCCGGACAAATGATCCCGGCGGCAGATCGGAAACGTCGAATTCGGCAGCGGTGGCAAGTTCGTATGACGTGATCAGCGGGTATCCCGGCGCACAATGGCACTTGCCATAAGAGCGTTTAGCGACGAGAACCACGCTTTCGCAGGGAGAAAATTCCGCTTTGAAAATGCCGTTTTCAAAAGACAAACTGGTGATTTCCGGCCCCATCGTGGAGTAAAATTCGCCGTTGCGCAAAGCATTTATGAGCGCATCCTGTGTATTTTCTCCGGCGCAAATCATCGTCCAGCCGCGGAAAAGGTCGTGGGAGTGGTGAGTGTCATCCACCGCCAGCGCATAGGTCAACTGCCCGGCATCAAGCATTTCATCCCAGGTGTGCATATTATACTCTTTGCCGATGTAGCGGCAGGAGGTATTGTAAACCTCGATACCGGCGATATTTTTCAACGTCATGACCTCGGCGGACGTATAACCGCACCAGTAGGGATGCGCGGCATACGCCAGACCGCCGGCGGCATTGATAGCATCCACCGCTTCCTGACCGCTGGCAAATGTTCCCGGAAAGGGGTGCGGCACGCCGAGCGCCAGAATGTGCCAGTTGATTCCGCGCGGACCGGCAGGATGGACTTCGATACCGGAATAAACGCTTAAATTTGCCGGTTTTTTATAACTTGTCACATCCTGCGTGGTGCGGTGGTCGGTCATAAACACGGCATCATAGCCGTTTTTACCGTAAAAATCCAACACCTGCTCCGGAGTAAAAAACGCATCGGAAACGGTGCTGTGGGTGTGACAGCAGGTTTTGAATACTGAAGTGTTTCTGCCGAAAAAATTCATTTCGCTGCTCATTTGATACTCCCGATCATCTGTTTTTCAAAAAACGTTCCATCCGGCGCAGCGCTTCGCGCAATTCATCGGCACTTGTAGCGTAACAGCAGCGGACAAAACCTTTACCGCCGGGGCCGAATGCTTCGCCCGGTACGACGGCAACGTGTTCAGCTTTCAGCAGTTCTTCGGCGAATTCAGTTGCGGACATACCGGTTTTTGCCACGGACGGGAACGCATAAAATGCGCCGTGCGGCATCAGGCAATCCAGCCCGATACGGTTGAGTTCGGCAACAAAAAAGTCGCGGCGGGCGCGGTAACTTTCCCGCATTTCCTGCATGGCGTTTCCGCCGTTGCGCAACGCTTCCAGAGCCGCTTCCTGTGCCACCGTCGGGGCGCACATGATGGCGTACTGGTGAATTTTCATCATTGCCGAGATCATCGGTGCCGGGGCGCAGGCGTAACCGACCCGCCAGCCGGTCATCGCAAACGCTTTGGAAAAACCGTGCAGAAAAATCGTCCGTTCTTTCATTCCCGGCAGTGAAGCGATCGAGAGATGGTCGCCGTCGTAATTGAGTTCGGAATATATTTCGTCGGTCAACACCGCCAGATCATGTTTCTGCGCCAATTCCGCCACGGCACGCAATTTATCCGGCGGCATCACCGCTCCGGTCGGATTGCAGGGGAAGTTGAGCAAAATCGCTTTGGTACGCGGCGTGATCGCCCGGGCGATGTCTTCCGGTTCGACAGCGAACGCATTTTCCACTCTGGTCGTCACCGGCACCGGCACGCCGTGCGCCATGGTGATCTCTGCCGGATAGGAAACGTAACACGGTTCGGTATAGATCACCTCATCGCCGGGTGAAATCAGCATCCGCAGGGCAATATCCAGTGCTTCGCTGACCCCGATGGTGACGATACACTCTTTTTGCGGGTCGTAATGACAATTATAATCCCGTGCCACATAGTTGCAGATCTCCCGCCGCAACGCCGGAGTACCCAGATTGCTGGTGTAACTGGTATGACCGCGCTCCAGCGAATAAATACCGCTTTCACGGATCGTCCACGGGGTGGTGAAATCCGGTTCGCCCACGCCGAGGGAGATCACATCGTCCATGGAGTTGACCAGATCAAAAAATCTGCGGATACCGCTGGGGGGCAGATTGGCGATATGCGGGGCGATCAGGTTTTCAGAAACAGACTTTAAGGCGCTCATATTCTTCATCACTCTGCATAATGATCCCGGATTCTTTGTATTTTTTCAGCTGAAAACAGGTCGAGGTGGAGATCACGCCCTCGATAGTTGCCAGTTTCGCCGCCACGAAATTCGCCACCTGCTGGAGAGATTCGCCCTCCACGGTCAATTGCAGGTCGTAACTGCCGGAAAGCAGCGAAAGATCCGTCACTTCCGGAAATTTGGCGATCCGCCGCGCCACCCGGTCAAAACCGCCGTCACGGTTGGGGGTGACTTTGACTTCGATCAGGGCTTTGACCCGTTTATCGGCGCCTGGGGCATCGTCGGCAACGATCGCAGTGTAGCCGCGGATCACGCCGGATTTTTCCATCGCCGTCACTTCAGCGATGACTTCAGTTTCAGAAATATTCAAGCCGGCGGCGATATCTGCCGTACTCATCCGGGCATTGGCCCGCAACATTGCAATAATTTTTTCCTGCATCATTTCCACCACAGTAACAATGAATAAAACAACATCCAGAACAGAATACCATTATAGAGAAAACTGTCCAACACATCAAACGCCCCGCCCATACCGGGGACGAAACTGCCGGAATCTTTCACTCCGCAGAGCCGTTTTACCGCCGATTCGGTCAGGTCGCCGAAAAAGCTGCCCAGACTCAACACCACTCCGGCGAGCATCGCCCACGCCAGCGGCATCCCCCCGCCGAAGTAATAAAACGCCCACGCCACTGCCAGACTTAAAATCATCCCGCCGGCAAGACCTTCCCAGGATTTTTTCGGGCTGATACCGGGGGCGATTTTGTGGTTGCCGCCGGGAAGTTTGGCGGTCAGGGTGCCGACGATGTAGCCGCCGGTATCGGTCGCTTTGGTCACCAGACAGATGAATAACAGCCAGTAACCGTAAGGCTCGATCAGATACGTCATCAACAGCAGCACCAGCGGTGTCGTCATCAATACGCCCACACCGAGCGAATTCAACACCCCCTCCAGCATCTCTTTACGCATGGAGAGCAATCCGGCAAGCGCCGTAAAAATCACTGCGATCATCAGAAACGCCACCAGACCGGCATTTCCCGCCGGCATCGCCAATGATGCCACGGCGATCAGCCACACCAGAATCCCTGTCGGCAGCGGAAACGCCATCCTGCCGGAACTTTTGAGCATAGCGGCAAATTCCGCTGCCGCCGCGCCGACCAATGCCGGAGCCGCCGCCAGAAAGAGCCAGAAACCGCCGGCTTTCCAGAAAAATATCCCGCCGAGCAGTGCCATCAGCAGTATAAAACCGATAATTCTGAATTTGAACATAATACCTCAATCCATCATAGTGAAAAATTGTGATTCGACCGCCATGCACAGCGCATGATACACCGGCAGGTGCAGTTCCTGGATACGGTAAGTCTCGCTGTCCGGTACGGCAATGACGATGTCGGCAAGTTTTTCGCATTTGCCGTGACGGTTGCCGGTCAACAGCACCGTCCGGATATTTTTGGCTCTCGCCACTGCGAATGTTTTATAGATATTCGCCGCGTTGCCGCTGGTGGAAATCCCCATCACGATATCATTTGCCCTGCCCAGCGCCCAGAGCTGCTGGGCAAACGCCAGTTCCGGATCGACATCGTTGCCGAAAGCACTGGTCAACCCCGGATGCGACAACAGCGAAATCGCCGGCAGTCCGTACTGCAATGCTTCGCCCAGAGCCGCACCGGTTTCGCTGTCTGCGGCAATCAGTTTGGCTTTATCGCCGTCAGAAAGAATACGTTTGGATTTGAAACCTTTGAGCAGTTCACCGCAAATATGTTCCGCATCGGCACCGCTGCCGCCGTTGCCGCCGACAAAAAAAGTGCCGCCGCGCCGGAAAAGTGCGGTCATTTCCTCCGCCGTCCGGATGATTTCCGGCAGTACCGGAACCAGCACCGGATAGCGGCTGGCAAGCAAATCAAAATATTTATCCATAATATACGCCTTATATGTACAGTTATGTCATAAAATACCATCCGTTCCGCCATTTTACAAGCATTTTTGGACAAAAAGACTTGTAAAAAAGCCAAGTCGTGATATATTTCTTACCATCACCAACAGGGGTGCTGTATCTGTGGAGGATACGGCTGAGAATATACCCACGAACCTGATCCGGATAATGCCGGCGTAGGAATTGCGACATAACAGCTCTGTCTGAGAGTGCCAAAGCGCGTTGTGACCGATTTCTCCGAGAACTTCAGGAACGCGCTGAAATCGCTTGCGGCACGTTCCGGTGCAAATGGGATGATTTCCCGGAAAGGAGAGCGAAAATGTCTTCAGAAAACCTTATTTCCTCTGCCATCGTCCGTAAATTCTGCGGCAAACTGCTCGATGGTCTCAAACTTGACGTCGCTATCGTCGGCGGCGGTCCCAGCGCTCTGGTTGCCGCCAGAGATTTGGGCAAACGCGGTTTGAAAGTTGCCATTTTTGAGCGTAAACTTGCCCCCGGCGGCGGCACTTGGGGCGGCGGCATGCTCTTTAACGAAGTGGTCGTGCAGGATGAAGCTCTGCCGATCCTCGATGATTTCGGCATCCGTCACGAAATCATCGCCGATGCCCCCGGCTATCACACGCTGGATTCAGTGGAAATGGCAAGCGGACTGATTTTCGGCGCTTTGCAATCAGGGGCAAAAATTTTCAACTCCGTCAGCGTCGAAGATATCGTTTTCAAAGACGGCAAAGTCAACGGCCTGGTCATCAACTGGACTCCGGTGGAACGTCTGGGGATGCACGTCGATCCGCTGACCGTGATCGCCGACTGCGTGCTGGACGGTACCGGCCACCCCAGCGAAATCATCCGGCTGGCGACCGATAAAGCCAAAATCAAACTTGATACCCCGACCGGAGCGATCCTCGGTGAAAAACCGATGTGGGTAGACAACGGCGAGGCTTCCACTGTGGCAAACACCAGAGAATACTTCCCCGGATTGTTTGCCTGCGGCATGAGCGCCAACAACGTCATGGGCGGCTACCGGATGGGTCCGGTTTTTGGCGGCATGCTGCTTTCCGGACGTAAAATCGCCGGCTTGATCGCTTCACGGTGCGGCAAATGAAAACCCTTGCCGAAAGAGTCGCCGCTTTCACTTCCTCCACGCTCTATCCGGTGGTCAGCAGTGAATTCTGTTCCGGACGGAGCGTGACCGAAGTCATCGCTGCTATCGCCGACGGCGGGGCAAAAATCGTGCAGCTCCGGGAAAAACACCGGAGCGACGCCGATTTATTCGCTCTGGCAAGCAAAGTCCGTGCCATTACGGCGGCACATGATATGCTGCTGATAATCGACGACCGGCTGGATATCGCGCTGGCGTGCGGAGCCGACGGCGTGCATCTGGGGCAGGATGATCTGCCTGTGGCAGTTGCCCGCAAGATCGCTCCGGAACTGCTTATCGGCAGTTCCACCCATAACGCCGCCGAGGTCATCGCCGCCCAGCAGGCAGATACCGGCTACCTCAACATCGGGCCGATCTATCCGACCCAAACCAAAAGCGTTGCCTGCGGAGCTTTGGGCGTGCCGCTGTTTACGGAATTGAAAAATCTGGTACACTGCCCGTTTTCAGTAATGGGCGGTATCAAAGCCCGCCACCTGCCGGAACTGCGGGCGCTTGGCGCTGAACACATCGCCATGGTCACTGAAATCACCACCGCACCGGATGTCTCCGCCAAAGTGCGGGAACTGCTGAAGTTCTGGCAATAACTCTCAACTGCCGCCCCCAATCCCGGGGGCGTTTTTTATCCGCAGTATGCAGACAGCCCGGCGACGGTGGTTGGGTGTGCAGTCTGCGGGATGGGGTGAGGTTTGCAGTCTGCTAACGTTTTGAATGGAGGCGGGACGTGGTGAGGTTTGCAGTCTGCGGACGGTTTATTTTGATATTTAGCGTGGTTACGCTTTGGGGAGGGAAACCCCACCTTTTCCGCCTGCTGCCAATGGGGGTGGACGTTTGTACCGTTTGGCTTGAGGGTGCGTGACTCTGCTATGGCGTGGCTACGTCAGTATCAGTACAATTTACATTCGCCTTTACAACCAGGGGGTGTAAAGGCTCTCCTGCTCGTCCTCCGCTCATCGGCGGCGCTTGCGCTTGCCGCTGTTGCTCCGCTTTGCGTCGCACAGTTCATTCGCATACGGACTGCGAGAAGCGCCCACGGAGGGGCTCGCAACCGGTCTGCAAATCACCCGCTTGCAGACTGCAAACCGGAGCTGCGACGAAGCGGAGCTGAGGAGCGAGGGGGCTCCGGGGGAAGTTCCCCCGGATGCGGCAACCGTGGCGCAATACCAGTGCCTCTTTCGCCAAAAAAGGCGGAAGAGGCCGCAGAATTGCGCCACATGAGTCGAGCGAGCCACCCGCCATAAAGCGCGGACAAACCCAGAGCCAAAAGTGCCGTTCGGCACCGCCGGGGCGTGGGGGCGGCGTGAGCCCCCACAAAAAAGCGTAACCCCGCAAAATATCAAAAAAACGCTTGCAGACTGCACACAAAAGCGTTTACATAAAAATCGGGACTGCCGCTGAAGCAACAGTCCCGATTTTGGCAAGCGAAAAAATTACTGTTCGTTGCCGATACCTTTGGGGTTGTAACCGAAACGGTTGATACCGGGCTGGGAATCCTGGCAGCAGAGAATCAGAACGATGATACCGCCGACAAACGGGATCAGACCCAGCAGAATACACCAGCCGGAACGTCCGGTGTCATGCAAACGACGGACGGTAACGGCGAGAGCCGGAATTATCGCCGCCAGAAACCAGATGAAATTGATGAACGGGATCCACGACAAAATACAGTAGATCAGCATGAACAGCCAATATTCTTTGCGGCGGGAACGGCCTTTGAAATCGGCGTATTTGGTGAACGGAGTGAACGGATTCACATTTTCGGCGACGTTGGGAGTTTCAGGATTGAACATACCACACCTCTTTCTTTTTTGTTATTTGTTCAGACGTTGTTTTAACGTCATTCAAGCACGGTTACAATTACCATATCATTGGAATTATCATAACTGATTTCGATATCATACAATTTTTCTTTACCGTCGATCTTCATGCAGGCGACGGCGGTGTATAAATCATCACCGGCTTCACGGATATCGACGATTTGAGTACATTCGGCACCGATGATGCCCTCATCTGCGAAAATTTTCTCTACGACCGGCGCACAATCTGCATATATTTCATCGTCGGAACGTCCGCAGCCGGTCAGCAGCAGTGTGGAAAAAATCATCAGACCGGCAAAAAACAACGAAAAAAACTTTTTCATTTCAACACTGTTTTTCAATTTAAAAGTAACAAAATTCCGTTTATTAAAGCGCTGATTTTTCACCTGACTTTCAGCATACGGTATATTATATGCAAAGATTTTTGATTTGTCAATAGTAAAAACGAAAAATTTCAGTTTTTTTAAACGTTCTGTTCCCTGACAAGTGGAGATGTTCAGGAAAAGTAATGATCCGGAAATTACTGCCGGTATTCAGGTAAAATCCGGAGTTTACCGTATTTATCGCGGAGTATAATACCGGAAATACCGAATAACTCCTGCAAAATTTCCGGCTGGACAATCTGTTCCGGCGTGCCGGAGCAGCACAGCGTACCATGTTTCAAACCGCAGACAAAATCCGCCGCATTCAATGCGAAATCCCAATCGTGCGCCGCCATGATAACGGTCAACTGCCGCCGGGTTTTCAGCTCCCGCAGAGTTTTCAGCAGCTCATTTTTGGCAGCGGCATCCAGGGCGGCATCGGGTTCATCGAGGATCAGCAAGCCGGTTTCCTGCGCCAGCGCCCGGGCAAAAAACGCTTTGCGCCGTTCGCCGCCGGATAAAGTGCCGAGTTTACGCTCTGACAAATGTGCGATCCCCAAATCATCCAGCGCCCGTTTGACCGCATTGCGGTCGGTTTCCCGGCCGGTATCGTGGGGAAATCTGCCCAGCATGACCAGAGTCGCCACTTGCATATCCGGCGGCGCCGCCGGTTCCTGAAGCAGTACGGCACAGCGGCGTGCCAACTCTTTGCGGGAAAATCCGGTCAGATTTTTACCATGCAGCAGCACTTCTCCGGCAGTGATTTTCAACAATCCGGCGAGGGTTTTCAACAGCGTGCTTTTGCCGCTGCCGTTGCGGCCGAGGATCAGTGAAGTTTTTCCGGCGGGAAATGCGGTACTGATCCGGTCCAGGATTTTTTTATTTCCCAGCGTGACCGTCAATCCCTTAATTTGCACCATTATAACCCCTCCCGGCGATTGCGCAACAGCAAAGTGAGAAAAAATATCGCTCCGGCGGCGGATAAAAACATCCCTGCCGGCAGTTCCCGCGGCGCCGCGGCAATGCGTCCCAGCCATTCGCCCGTCAACGTCAGCAAACCGCCCAGCAGTGCCGACAGCAGCAGCCGTTTGCCGGTGGTATTGCCGCCGAGTCTGCCGGCGGTATGCGGTGCCATCAAACCGACAAATCCGAGCAATCCCGCCACAGATACCGCCGTACCGGCGGCCAGTGATGCCAGCGCCAGCGCCGTCAAGCGGGTGGATTCCACATTGATCCCCAGTGAAGCGGCGCTGTGATCGTCCAGCGACAGCAGTTCGATCCTCCGCACCATGACCGCACATCCGGCAAAAGTGATGAGAAAAAACGGCAGACTGCAATACACCTCATCCCAGCCTTTACCGGCGACGCCGCCGAGGGTGAATTCAAATATTCCGGTCAATTTATCGGAGTTGAGCAATAATAATGCCGAACTCAAAGCTCCTGCCAGCGTGCTGACCGCCACCCCCGCCAGGATCAGCCGGGCCGGGTCAATACCCCGTTTCCACGCCGCCAGATAGACCACTGCGGCGGCGAGCGCTGCCCCGGCAAATGAGGCCGCCCCCAGATATTGCAGTGAGGCTCCGCAATACAACAGCCAAATGACTCCGGCTGTTCCGGCCCCGGCGGATATGCCCATGATTTCCGGGGCGGCAAGGTCGTTGTGCAGAATTTGCTGCAATATCGCTCCGGCAACGCCCAGCGCGCTTCCGGCGAGCAGTGCCAGCAATATCCGGGGCAGCCGGATCTCCCGCAACAGCAGGACTTGGGCACTCTCACTTCCGGTGAATACTCCGGCGACATCGCCCCATGATACCATTACCGCACCTGATTTTAATGCCAGCACCGCCAACACTCCGGTCAGCAGTATCAGCAGCGTCAAGATCAGGTAAAAGCGTTTCATCTCATCACCCGTTTGCCCGGGGGCGCCGGAGGTGGTAGTGGTGCGCCGGCCGGAAGGTCAGAACCAACGCTTCCGGGCGGCAGCACAGCCGGAATGAGCCGTCACGTTTGCCCAAACCGGCGGAGACCACCATTTTCAAGTGAAATGAACTGCGTGAGAATGCCCCGCGGTCAAAAAATCTGCCGTAACGGCTGGGGCAGAACAGCGCTCCCAGCAATGGCAGCCGGATCTGACCGCCGTGAGTGTGACCGCACAGCGCCACATCGTAATAGCGCAGATCGCTGTTATTATCCAGTGCCACGACCGTATCCGGCGCATGGGCGAGCAGGACTTCCGCCGCCGGGATCGTACCGGTGGGCGGAATTTCCGGATCGTGTTTTTCAGGCAGGAAACAATCGCCGGAACCGATGTCATTGATGCCGTGAAACCGTACCGCGCCATAACAGCGGCTCTCATTGCAGAGCCAGTCGATGCCGCTTGCGGCATAGAATTTCTGCCAGAAATCCGGCGCCAGCCACCGTTTGCCGACCTCCCAGTTGCCGGGGATCGCCACGCAAACATCCGCCAGACGGCTCAAGCGGTTCAACACCGGACGCAGCTGGTCAATGCGATCGGCATCCTCCACCATGTCCCCGCCCAGCACGAGGTAATCCGGGGAAACTTTCGCCGCCAGAGCTTCGATATTTTCCAGCAGGTGCCAATTTTCCGGGGAATCGTACCAGTGCAGATCCGAGAGAAAGAGGATTTTTTGTCCCGCCGCCTGCGGCACGGGCGCACGCAATACGCAGCTGCGGACTTTCAGCCGCCGTGAAGAATGACGGCTGGAAGTCAGCAGTTTTTCAGCCCGTGACCACAATGCCAGACGGTGGGGGAATTTCCGCATTACCGGAAAATATTGCTCCAGGATCTTTTTCACGCATCAAATTCCGCAATCAATTCTGCCGGCAGCGGGGAGACCGCCAGCAGTTTTCCCTCTTTGCCGTCCGGCGCAGAGAATTTATCACCGACTTTGCAATTCAGCAACGCTTTACCCAGACGGGTGCGGTAGGAGAGGAAACGGCGGTCGGGATCGCCATCCCACGCACCGAGCAGATAGTAGGTTTCCTGTCTGCCGCCGCCCAGATCGACTTTCACCGTCGAACCGATCACCGCAGTATCGCTGACCTCCACCTGTCCCATCATCACCGGCTGGATGATTGCCAGTTCACGCTCCAATTCACCCCGGCGGCGGCTGAGATAGTTGCGCCGTTCTTTGGCGGCATCGAATTCGGAGTTCTCTCTGAAGTCTCCGTGCGCACGGGCGGTTTTGAGCGCTTCACGGTTTTCCGGGACGTGGATATTGATGATGTCATCCAGTTCCTGCATCAGCATTTTGTGCGAACGGACACTGGTGTAAGTGGCTTCAAAGACCGGCACGGTGGCTCCGGCGTCATCTTTGGTCGCACCGGCATCGAGGATCTTTTTGCCGGCACCGCTTTCCAGATATTCCTGGATCGCTTTGGACTGGCGTGCCAGTTTGACCATCAGGCTCTGCCGTTCGCCGGAAGTGAGGAACAAGGCGCTCTGGATCATCACCCCGAACATCGCCGGACCGCCCTCAAGCGTGTCGATCAGATGGGACTGGAAGTTCCAGTCATCCATCAGCATCGTATGCAGTTCCCGCCGTGCCGCCGCCCAGGCTTTGGGAGGCTCTTCAGCGGAGAGGATACGGGAAACATTATCCAGATTGACCAGCTCCAGCAGTTCCGGATTATTCCGTTTTTTGCGGTTTTTCCAGATCCACAGCAGCAAGTCCGCACCGCAGCTGCGCCGGGAGGTGACGGTGTCGCACAACGCTTCGTCGGAAATATGCGGGCAGAGGGTGTTCAATGCTTTCAGCGGCAGTTTGAGCGCACAGGCGGCGAGGTAGTCTTCGTCAAAAATTTCGGCGGCGGCGGCGGCAAGTTTTTCCAGCAATTTACTGGTGATTTCGCCCCAGACCGACAATTCTGCCAGACCGGCGGCGCTGGGATCGGCAGGGAAAAACGCCGTTTTGCCCGCCAGCGAGGAGAAAAGTTCTTTCAACTTTCCTGCCGGAGTGCGGTCGGTGATCATCGCCAGCAATTCTGCCATGGTTTTGCTTTCGCGCTGCGCCGTGGCGGGGTTGAGTTTTTCAAAAAACGCATGGAATGCGGTGATCTCGTCATCGGAAAATTTGCCGGCACCGGCTTTGGCTTCGGCAGTCAGCAACAGCAATACCTCTTTGATACTGCGGCCGTCACAGGAACGTCTGCCGCCCGGAGTTGCCGCCGCAGTTCCTCCGGCCGCCGGAGTTTTTGCCGCACCGATGCTCCAGTATTTCTCAAACGCCGCTTCATCCATGTTGCGGGCGCAACCGCAGCGTGCCATCAATTTAAGGCGGGATTCGGGGATCTCGACCTGACGGCGTTTTTCCACGGTCATGCGGAACAGCGCCGAGGAGATCGGCACGCTGTTTGCCACCACCAGCCGGGAAACATCCGGGCCGGATGCGAGGATCGCCGCATCTTTCAGCACGATCTCCAGCGGCACTCCGGCATTACTGCCCACCTGCGCCAGCGGCATCATCGGCAGTGAAGCATTCATGCTGTCGATCGTACCGGCAACCCCCCAGCGGCGGGAGGCTTCCAGAAACACCACCGCACCGCTGCGGAGGGCGAGCAGACGGGTCACCCGGGCAGAAACTTCCGCCGGAGCCATTTTGTCATCACGCACGCCGGTGGCTTTCACGACCGGAGCCTGGGCAATGTACGGCGGCAGCAGAGCTTTGACGGCATTGATCATATTTTTGCGCAAAAACGGTTTATTCGGCACGCCAAGTGCGGCGATTTCCAACACAAATTTGGCTTCAGGAACCGAAATTTTGCGGTTTTCCCACTCTTCCCAGAGCATTTCCATTTGTTCGGCATCATCATCGGTGATCGTGCCGGCTTTGACGAGAGCATCTTTCAGCGCCGCCAGTTTTTCCGGACGGGGAGCGTCGATGATCGCCAGCATCAGGTCTTCCAAAACATTTTTATCCATATCAAAAATCCTCACATTCTGTTGACTTAAAATCTTGCCAATGCCGCATCGATCCGGCGCAGCGATTCCTCTTTGCCGAGGATCTCCATGATTTCCCCGGGCCCGCCGGGGGTTACGGCACAACCGGAAACTGCGATCCGGGCCTGCCACATCGGACGACCGGCTTTGATCTCTTTTTCGGCGGCGAACTGCGACAATGCGCCGCTGATATTTTCAGCATTCCAATCGGAAATACCGGCGAGGCGCTGCCGGATTTCCGGCAGATCGGTGCGGGTGTTTTCCACATCGGATTTGCTCTTTTTGTGGGTGAACAGCGCCAGATCAAATTCCGGAACCGCTTTCAGGAACCCGATCATGGCGGCGCAATCGCTCAACACTTCCACACGCTGGTGGAGCAATGCAGCCACCTGATCCCATTTTTCTGCCAGAGCGGTGCCGTCCAGTTGGGCAAACGGTTTGGCAACGGCGGCGAAATCTGCCAGCGGCATAGCTTTGATGTATTCAGAATTCATCCAGCGCAGTTTGGTGTAGTCGAACACCGCCGGAGATTTATTCAAACCGGAAATACGGAATGCTTCAGCAAGTTCTGCCAGTGTGAAAATTTCCCGGTCGCTTTTCGGTGACCAGCCCAGCAAGGCGATATAATTGACGATCGCATCGGGCAGATACCCCTCGGCAACCAGATTTTCAAAACTGACCGATCCGTGACGTTTGGAGAGTTTGGAAACATTCCCCTCGGCATCACGCCCCATGATCAGCGGCAAATGGACGTAAACCGGAATTTCCCAGCCGAACGCCCGGTAAAGCAAATTGTATTTCGGCGTACTGGAAAGGTATTCCGAACCGCGCACGACGTGGGTAATGCCCATCAGGTGATCGTCCACGACGTTGGCAAAATTATAGGTCGGCATATCATCCCGTTTCAGCAGGATCTGATCGTCCAGAACTTTGTTTTCGATCGTGATTTCACCGAATACCGCATCGGTGAAAGTGCTGGTGCCGCTGCGGTCGATTTTCTGCCGGATCACATGCGGAGAACCGGCAGCGACTCTGGCGGCGGCATCGGCGGCCGCCAGTGACCGGCACGGACAGACGTCGGCGGCATCGTGAACGGCGTTTTCGTCATCATCGGATTCGCATTTTTCACAGAAACAATAATATGCATCGCCCGAAGCGACCAATTTTTCAGCGTATTGACGGTACAAGCCTTTGCGTTCGCTCTGGACATAAGGACCCACGCCGCCATCTTTATCCGGCCCCTCGTCATGGTCAAGTCCGGCGCTTTTCAAAGTAGCATAGATCACTTCCACCGCATTGGCGACATAACGTGCCTGATCGGTATCCTCGATACGCAATATGAATTTGCCCTGCTCCGAACGGGCAAGCAGCCACGCATACAGCGCAGTGCGCAAATTCCCCACGTGCATAAACCCCGTCGGACTGGGCGCAAATCTGGTTCTCACTGTCGACATATTTTTCTTTCCCTGTTTTAAGCTGTTGTTTATCTGTTCTTATCCGCTGTAATATAATGCCAAAACCGCTATTTTTCCATGCGTAAGCGGTGTTTTTTTGAAAATCTCTGCTTTTTTACACCGCCGCGCTTGACAAAACCGCTTTTTTGGAGTATATTTCGCTTATTGAATGCGTCTCCATCGTCTAGAGGCCTAGGACACCGGGTTCTCATCCCGGCAACATGGGTTCGAATCCCATTGGAGATGCCATTTTTTTTGTTTAAATACCGTTACGCAATCCCTGTAAAAAGCAAGCAGCAGTTTGGAAAATAAAATTTTCCCACTGCTGCTTTTTCTTTTTACCGGTCATTTTTGCGATTCGCAAAAATGGGATTGCTCACTTACGGTGGGTTGCCTTGCGTTACTCGACCTGCGGTCTGCGTTACTCAGGCTCGCTGCGGGACTGCGTCCCTTGCGTCGAATCCCATTAAGTGTATAACAAGCAGACGGGGTTCAGGTGTGCAGTCTGCGGGCGGGGTGAATGGATGCGGATGGGGTGAGATTTGCAGTCTGCGGGCGGGTTGAATGGATGCGGATGGGGCGAGGTTTGCAGTCTGCGGACGGTTGATTTTGATATTTAGCGTGGTTACGCTTGGGGAGGGAAACCCCACACAGTGAGGTTTTCCTCCCCAAACCCCACCTTTTCCGCCTGCTGCGGATGTGGGGAGACTTTCATACCGCTTGGCTTGAGGGGGCGTGACTCTCCTATGGCGTGGCTACGTCAGTATCAGTACAATTTACATTCGCCTTTACAACCGGGGGTTGTAAAGGCT
>SUVU01000046.1 GCA_015061865.1 Lentisphaerota bacterium | reverse complement strand
CGATCTCTTTCCGCGGCGCTTTGGGGATGATGTTTTATGTGCTGCTGGCGGCGATGGTGCTGACGGTATTGAATCATAAAAATTATGCCGAAGTTGCCAGTGATGTCCGCAAAAACTTGAGTATTCAGGTGAGCAGGGATATTATCCTGTCGGACAAAATGCGGGCAAAAGTCGAGCAGAATATTGCCAAATTGCCGCTGCAGCGGCATGAGATCGGCAAAGATGCTCCGCTGCGTGAAAAAGACAACCTTGACACCCGCCATCTGGACGTAGTGCATAAAACTCTGCTGGAGGGCGACGGTTCGCCGATTACAGACAAAATCGAGCATGAGGCTCAGGCAAATAAAACATTCCAGCAGTTCCGGACATTGTTCAATCAGCAGATGATCGCCCGTTCCATGCACGATTTTCTGCCGATAGGAATGGTCGGACTTTTCATTTTGCTGATGATCATGGCGATGATCTCGACGGATAATTCCCGTATTTACAGTGCGGCTCTGACCGTGGCGCAGGATGTGGTGCTGCCGTTTTTCAAAAAGAATCTGACGCCGAAACAGCATATCTGGCTTATCCGGTGGGTTTCCATCGGAGTCGGGGTGATATTCTTTTTCGGGTCACTTTTCATGGCGCAGCTGGATTATATCAACTTGTTTGTAACGATCACGGTTTCCATGTGGACGGGCGGTTGCGCACCGGTGATGATTTTCGGTTTGTACAGCCGTTTCGGCACTGCCGCCGGAGCCTGGACATCGCTGCTTGCCGGTATGGGGTTGTCGTTGTCAAACATCTTTATCCAGCGCAACTGGTCAAACATCGTTTATCCGTTCCTGCAGCGACATGACTGGGTGGATGAGGCCGGCAACTTCCTGACGGCTGTCAGTTCGCCGTTCCATCCGTGGATCGAATGGGAAATGAATGCGATGAAGTGCCCGATCAACAGTTATGAATTTGCCTTTATGACGGCGCAGGTCACGCTGATCCTCTATATCGTGGTTTCCAAACTGACCTGCAAAGAGCCGTTCAATCTTGATCGCATGCTGCATCGGGGCAAATACAATGTTGACGGCAATAATAAAGCGAAAGAGCCGTGGACGCTCAAAACTGTTTTCAAAAAGATCATCGGCATTACGCCGGAATTCACGACCGGGGATAAAGTTATTGCCTGGAGCTTTTTCGGATTCAGTTTTATCTACCACTTTTTGCTTACTTTTGTGGCAGTGCTGGTGTGGAATGCGTTTTCGCCGTGGCCGATAGAGTGGTGGGGACATTACTTTTTCGTGGTTCAGCTGCTGGTGCCGGGGATCGTGGCGATCATTTCCACGTTCT
Source organism: Lentisphaerota bacterium (assembly GCA_015061865.1). Lineage (GTDB taxonomy): Bacteria > Verrucomicrobiota > Lentisphaeria > Victivallales > Victivallaceae > UBA1784. The sequence goes on along the minus strand of SUVU01000046.1, from coordinate 15,726 downwards.
GGTTCGGTATCGGCGGGGTGGTCGATATGCGCAGACTGTTCAGCGACCTGAAAAAACGGGATGTTGACCATCTGGACAACGGCATTGTTGAAGGCAACGTTTCGCTGGCGGAAAAAGCCCGTCTGGAAGCGATCGATGCCGGAGAAGAGCCGGAAATGTAATAACATCACCGGCTTGACTCAACCATGCAAACGCCCGGCGGGAGTGATCCCGCCGGGCGTTTGGTTTTTGGTTCGGATTGGAGTTTTACGCTTGGGCAGCTTGGACAAGAGCTTTGGCAGCACCAGAAATTTCCGCAATGCTTTTGCCCGGTTTGTAAAGCGCACTGCCGATACCGGCACCGGCGCAGACTTTGAGGAAGTCGGCAAGATTTTGGGTATTGACTCCGCCGACGGCAAAGATCGGGGCTTTGATGACCGCTTTCAAATCTTTGACATAACCGGGGCCCAGCACTGCCGGGAAAAGTTTCAGATAATCTGCTCCCGCCTGAAGCGCCGTGAAACCTTCACTGGCGGTGAAAAATCCGGGCATGGAGATCATGCCGCATGCTTTGGTTTCCCGGATCACCGCCACATCGGTATTGGGGGAGATGATAAAGGTGCCGCCGGCGGCTTTGACCGCCCGGACATCCGCCGGAGTCAGTACCGTACCGGCGCCGACCAGCTGTTTGCCGGTGCAGTGTTTGACTGCCGCGGCAATGCAGTTGAACGCATCAGGAGTATTCAGCGGGATTTCCAGAATGGTGATCCCGGCTTTCAGCAGGGCATCGCAGACTGCGGGGATCTCTGCAATTGTGATCCCCCGCAAAATAGCGATCAGCGGACACTTCTGCAAGTTTGCTTCAAAAATCTCTTTCATCGCTGCACCCTTCCTGAAGCAGAGCCTTTCATCAGGTTTTCCACTTCGCTGCGAGAGGTGAAGTTATAGTCGGTGGCGATGGTGTGTTTGAGCGCACTGGATGCCACGGCGAAGCGGATCGCTGTTGCAGGTTCGCTCAATTCCGGAGTGTTCAGTGCGAAAATCAGTCCGGCACAGAACGAGTCGCCGCCGCCGAAACGGTCAACGATATTGCGGATCTCATACGGTGCATAAACGCCTTCAGCGGACAGCGGGGCGAAGTGTGCCGTTCGGGTGGAGCAGTCATAGAGCATGCCGCCCCAGTTATTGTGATCGGCGCTGTAACTTTCCCGCAGGGTGATCGCCACGAATTTGGCTTTGGGGAAACGGGAACTCAATTCGGCGGCGACGGATTTGTAGCCGGAAATATTGAGTTTGCCCGCTTCAATGGCAGTGTCCGGGGCGTTGATGCCGAATACATCCGCCGCATCCTCCTCGTTGCCGATGATGACGTCGGCAAAGGGGACGATTTCGCTCATACAGCGGCAGGCGAGGGCGTTTTTGGCGGTGCCGGGTTCCCAGTTCCACAATTTTTTCCGGTAATTGAGGTCGATGGAAATGGTGATATTCATGGCACTTGCCTGTTTCGCCATTGCCAGCGTGGCTTCAAAAGCGTTCCGGCTCAATGACGGCGTGATGCCGGTCAGATGCAGGTGGGTCGCCCCCGTGAGCATGGAGTGAAAATTGTAATCTGCGGCGCCGAGCAGAGAGATCACCGAGCCGTCCCGGTCGTAGATCACGTTGGATCCGCGCATATTGGAACCGTGTTCGGCGTAGTAGACGCCCATGCGTCCGGAAGCGGTGTATTTGATGTGCGATACGTCGCAGCCGATGCCCCGGAGCTGGGCGGCGAATGCACGGGCGACCGGGTTGTCCGGCAGGGCGGTGAGGTAGCGGCTGTGACCGCCGAGCATGGCGATCGACGCACAAACATTGGCTTCGCCGCCGCCGAAACTTGCTTCCAAAGTGCCGGGAAGTCCCTGGGCAAAACGTTTTTTTGCCGGCGGATTGAGCCGCAGCATGACTTCGCCGAATCCGGCAACGCAAAAATCTTTCATAATTTTTTTCCTTATATCAATGTCCTGATTTAATAAATTATTATTGTCCCATTTGTTGTGATAAAATCTAACCGTCGGTGGCGCATCGCGGGCACTTTCGCGCCTTGCTTCTGTGCCGGTACGGTCGAGTACGGTAGTACACTCCCGCACCGTACTCGGCGCAAAACACGAAATTGCCGCACGCTGCATCCACCGGGTGCAATCAAACCGTTTTATGTTTTTGACAGTCTTGTATGTATTACCAACAAAGTCCATCCGATACGGTAATGTACCACCTTGTCGCAGTTTTGTCAATGCAAAATCAGCGGGCAGGGCAATCTCAGCGTTCTTTTTTTGCCGTTTGGCTTATTTTGCCGGAGCTGCACTGCTTTTCTGATCGACTTTGACATTGGAAATGACCGCTGCGGCGCCTCTTTTTACCTGAAATCTGAACCGCACCGCATCCGTGGTCAGTTCCCGCACGGAGAATGTGACTTTATAAGTGGTTGATTTTTTGGAGGCTTTGAAAATCTTTTTGCTTGAGCCCAGGTATTTTTTGTTGCCGTATTCCAGCAGAGCAATTTCCAGCGGGCCGCCTTTGACATCGACCGAAATGGTAAATTCATCGCCTTTTTTGCTCTGAACCCCCATGCCGGCAGTCAAAATACCGATGGAGGCACGGATGCCCTCCTCCGCGGCGAGCTGGACATAATTAACGCCCTTGTCGGGGACGACCTCCACGGTGCCGATTTTGTGACTGGAGATGCGCCAGGTATTGTTGAAGTCATTGAATTTACCGTCGATTTCCAATTCGACAGCGCCCAGTGCGGCCGCCGTCATCGCCAGCAGGAACAGAAACATTTTTTTCATTTTTCGTCTCTCCTTATCATAAATATTATTTACGCAAAACCGGCTCTGCCCAGTCTGCAATATCACCGTAGATACCGTCGCCGCAATCATCGACCACCAGTTTCAGCTCTTTGACTCCGGTCAGATCTGCCCACAGCGGCATGGAGGCGTCTTTGTAAGTGATTTTACCGGAATCTGCCGCCAGTTTGCCGTCGGTGTAGACCATGAATCTGACGGTGCCGAGCCGGTTGCCCTGATTGTCGATACCGCACCGGGTGGTAAACATTTTCCAGTTTTCTCCGGCGGGGAGATGGAAAATGATTTCGGATTTGGCGTGGCAGCCGAAACCGCGGGAGAATTTCTGCTTCCGGATTTTCAACGGCTGTCCGGAGAAACACTCTTTGTTGACAGCCAGCGGTTTTTCGTCCTGTTTTACAGATACCGGTTTGAAATCGGTCAGGGATTTGATTTTGGTCATAGCGAGGATTTCCGGCGGGAAAGTCTCTTTGGCGGCATTGGATCTCCACGGGATGGTGACAGTTTCAGTTTCGCTGCCGAAAGCCTGGACTTCCACGATCTGTCCGCCCTGACGGGAGGAGTTGAAAAGGACTTCGAGTCGCAGATAGCGGGCGTTTACCGGCGCAAATTTCCGGAATACTCCCCGTGGGGTGTCCGGCATGATGTTGCCGCTTTCATCCATGACCGTGCGGTAATTTCTGCCGTCGGTCGAGGCTTTGACCACAAATTGGGTGATGCGGGGGAATACCCGGCTGTCAATGCTCCATGCCGGGAAAATCCGCAGTGCAGAAATCATTTTGGTTTCGCCCAAATCAATGGTCAGATGCTGCGGCGGTGCCGCCTGACTGTACCAGGCCGAGGTGAAGTTTGTGTCACCGTCCACCGCTTTATCCGGGGAAAATGGAGCGATGAAACTGCTGGCGTCCGCTTTTTTGCCCGCTGCCAGATTGATTTTGCGGACGAGGCGGCGAGCCGGGATCTCTTTGCCGGAAAATTCCAGGATCAGCAAATCTCCGGGGGCGATCTCATATTCCAGAAACGCCCCTTTGCTGTCACCGGCAAAGTAACATTTTTCACCGGAAATCAAATTGACGGCAAACTTGATCTCCTGCGGGACCCGGATGCGGCAGGTGACTTTTTTACTGCGGTCGAATTCCTCCGGGCCGCTGTAATGCGCTCCGGTGGTGCAGGCAGGAGTTACTCCGGCGTTGTTGTAAGCCGCCAGGATCCAGTTGTCGCCTTTGCGGTTGACCTGCCACGCCAGCTGTTCCTTGACCCGGTCGCCCTCCAGCGTGAACGGCGTCAAAGAGGGCAGAAGTTTTGCCATCAGATCCGGGGCGACCGGCAGCAGTTTTTTGTGGACGATACTGCCCTCGACTCTGCGTTCATTCTCCAGCAGCCAGTGGGCGCCGAGGGTGATGACCTGCCCATCGCCGAAGCGGTTGATGGCACCGAGACATTGAGCATCAGCCATGTACAGCGGTTTGGCGCTCTGCGGTTCCAGAACGGTCGCTGTAAAAGCTCCGGAAGGCAGTTTTTTGCCGTTGAGGTCGCTCATTTGGGTAAATACTGCGGTTTTGCCGGGGAGGACGCCGGTAAATTGCGAAGGCACATTTTTCAACTGGGCGGCATTGATGATGAGCGTGCCGCCGTTGCGGACGTACTCCTGCAATCTGGTGACGGCGGCATTATCCAGCTGGTGTTCGCCCAGCAGAAAGAGGACTTTGTAGTTTTTCAGCAGTTCCAGCGGCAGAATTCCGGAGGGGGTATCCAGACGCAGAATATCATAGAGGTCGCCAAAGGGGGTGGCGGCGAAAAAGCTGGAGAGTTCTTTCTTTTCAAAGTAGTTGAACAGCATGGAGTTGATAACTTCTCTGGTCATGTGTTCGCCGTCGTTGTACGGGAAGCGGTTGAAAGCATTGCTGCCTTTGTATGCCCAGCCGTTGTGCCACGACAGCAGCAGTCCGACGGGGTTGTAGTTGATCCCGGTATCCGGATTCAGGCGCTGGAAATCCTGGATTTCGGCACAGATTTCGCCGTACCAGCTCAACCGGTAATTGCCTTTGCCGCCCCAGTCGGCATAGCGCATGTGATCGCTCTCATCGAGCAGTACAGCGGCATTGCTCAACGCCATATAATACCACAATCTGCGGTACAGTGACGGGGTGATCCGGATCACACCCTGCTGTTTGCGGTAGCTGTTGGAGGGATTCTGCATGTGGCTGGCAAACGGATGACCGATGCGGCAATTCCAGTCGTATGCCTGCAAAAAACCGTAAGGTGTCTGCCACATTCTGGCGGCACTGCGGGTGAGGGAGTTGAAAACCATATTGTTCCGGTACGGGGTGCGGTTTTCGGTGATGACCGCCCGGATCGGTTCCCAGCCGCCTGCCCAGCTGATCGCCCAGCTCTGCGAACCGGAAAGCGCATAGACCTGACCTTTGAAAGGTTTATTCATTTTCAGCCATGCGAAACGTGCCGCTTCGGTGTATGCTTCCCTGGTCAGCGGTTCTTTCATATCAGCCGGGAAAAAGTCTTTGAACAGCGGGATGCGCCGTTTGGTCGCCGCTTCTTTGATTTTGTCCCGGTGAAATTTTATCATCAGAAAGCGGTCGAGGTTGGTTCCCCATTCGTTGAAAGCGCGCACGCCGAGAAAGGCGGGATTTTTGGCAAATTCGTCCAATTCTTTTTCCGTCGGCAGCGGGCGGTTGTTGAAACCGCGGTCATACAGCGCCCCGACCATGGGCAGTTTGTGCTGCCGGAAGAGCGCCATTCTTTTTTGAAGCAGGGGAATTTCCTCATCTTTCAACACGCCCCGGCGGGATTTGACCGGATCGGGATCGACACCGAAAATCGCCAGTTCTTCGATTTCGTCAAACATCTCCATCACGGTCAGGGAATTGTTGTACTCCAAGCCATTCAGCCAGCCGTAGCGCCCGGCGACCTGTTTGGGGATGTAGAGGCTGTTGAACCGGTAATCGCCTGCCGGGATCAGATATCCGGAGCCGGTCAGCGCCAGCGTGCCGAATAAAATGGCGGTTAAAAACAGTTTTTTCATCAAATTTTCCTTTCCGTTATTTTACTGTTATACTATAACACTAAAAAAATGTTTGCCCAATATATTTTTTTTATTTCGACGCTTTTTCCTGATTTCCCAGCTGGTAATTGTCCCAATCTTTGTCCCATGCCTCTCTGACCATGGCGGTAACATGCCCGTCGCTGAAACCGATCTGATAATTTTTGCCGTGAACGGGCAGGGCATAATTGGTGTTGCTGTGATTGATCATGCCTTTAGGGGACAGACAGCCGTTGCGGAACGCCGAAGCCGGTTGTTTGTTTTTTACACACCAGACGGTGGCAAGTTTCCCCGGAAAGCGGACTTTGCGGCGCAATTTCTGATCTTCGGTCGGATTGCCGTTGGTGTCGTAGCCGCAGTAGGAGGAGTATTGATAAGTCCTGCCGGAAGTTTGCAGTTTGGCAAGCAGGTCATGTTTTTTCACTTCGCTGTTGGAGGTATTGATGCGCCAGCCGCTTTTGCTGTCGCTCTCATCGTAATAGTTGTTTTCCTGATTGCCCGCACAAGCCAGCGCCGCCGGGGTGAGCGAGTAATCGACCATCATCCGCACCCACCAGAAGTTGTTGAAATGGGCGGGCAGGACGAACCCGTCATTGTCATTGGTGTAGGAAACTGCCATTTTGTTCATCTGGCTGAGATTGCTCATGCAGCTGGCGGCTCTGCCCCGTTCTCTGGCGCTTTGCAGGGTCGGCAGCAGGATACCGGCTAAAATGGCGATGATCGCGATAACAACCAGCAGTTCTATTAAAGTGAAACCGTGTGCGGTGGACAAGGAAAACTTTCTTTTCCCGTGAAAAGAGAGTTTTCCCTTTCCCCCGCGCCCCTTTTCTCTTTCAAAGAAAAGCGAAATACTTTTTTGAAAAAAACACCACAGCAAAACACCTGTTTGACAAGTTTTACTCACCAGCAGTTCGATCAGCGTGAATGAATTTTTCTGACGATCTTTTTTGTCCATGAACCCCTCCTTTATTCCGCATTGCGGACAGTTAGTGTGATATAACCGTATCTGGCAAGATAATTCAATGTTTCCAATTCGTTTTTTATTGCCGTATCATCGTATTTGCTCCCGGTGAGCCAGCCGGTGAGGGAAAGGGCTTCCAGTAAACTTCTGCTGCCGTCAAAAAGAGCGTAAAGCAAGCGGGAGACCCGGAAACTTTTCCGTTCCGCCGGTGGAATATCCGCCAGTGAAAACGGGGTCGGTTTCAAGCGTACCGGAATGAGTGATGCCGCCTCTTTTTGCAGTGCTGTTGCGGCGAAATCGGTACTGCCGGAAACAACTTCACAACAGGAGTGATATGCTTTAGCAAGTTCGCTTTTATCAAGAGTCGTGCCGGTGTATTTTTCCGCGGAGATCAGCCGTCCGTCCAAATAGCGGTATAAATTTTCCAGTAACAGTGATTTTTCTGTTCCGGAGATGTTTCGGGCGGTGATCTTGCTGCTTTGCTGCCGGAATTCAGCAACAGCTAAAGCGGGAAGCCCGGCGGCATCCTGCGGTGAAAACTGCAGCATTTTCACTACCGCATGGGCAAAGGCGGGCAATTCAGCTTCAGCCCATTGCCAATCCGGTTCAAAATCGTCACAGCCGCAATGGTGGGCGGTGCCGGTGGGATTTTTGCACCAGTTGACCGGGATCCCCCCGCATAACGGATCCCCGGCAAACGTGTCGTCCGCCAGCGTGCCGGGACAGCGGATGAATTCCGTGCCGTCGATCGTACCCAGAACTTCCGGCAGTACCCAGTCACCGAACCACGGCGCACACAACGGCGAATCCATAAAAGCCAACAGCCGCTGTTTGCGGTGATTGACCGCATCCATATTCAACGCTCCGGCGATTTTGACGGAACGTTTTTTATCGGCAAGAAATGCCGCAAAACCGTAGAGTTCCATGCTGAAAACCGCCCGCAGTGTTTTGCGTGGTGTCAATCCACTGTCCCGGAGCGCTTTGCCGATACCGCAAACCGCCCCGAATCCGAGTGAGTTGTCAGCGGCAAACGGCTCGTAAATGTGCGAAAACAACGCATATTCAGTTGCCGATTTGCCGGGAATGATCCCGGTGATGGTGAAAATTTCTCCGGGATAAATTCCGGTTTTCATCACCCCGTGGAGAGTTACTGCCCCGGCAGCCAGCCGCCGCAGCAGCATTTTGCCGACCGCACCGGAAAGGGCGAATACCGGCAGCCGTGGTTCGCCGGCGACCGGGTACCAGCCGTATGAACCGGTGCCGTTGAACCAGCGCACCGCATCGGGATAGTCACTGCCGCTTCGGGTCTCCATTACCGCTATACCGAGGGCGCCGTTACGGTGCAGGTACTGCAAATACCCGCCCGAGGGATTGCTGCCGTCTGAAATCGTCAGCAGAACCCATTTGCCGTTGACATCGGCAGTTTCGCCGGGGGCGAGGGCGATCAATTTCCCGGTCGCTCCTGAAGCCGGAGTCGGCGCACTCCACGGCGCTGCGGCGTAAGGGATCACACCGGTATCGGCAAGAATGGTATTTTCTCCGGCGATTTGCAGAAATGACCGTCCGGTAATATCCCATGCCGGAGGCATGGTACAGTCAAATGCACTGGCGGCGCCGTCGGCACGGTGGGGCAGGATCTCGATGTTTTCAAAACCGCTTTGAGCCAAAGCATGACGGCAATATTCTGCCACTGCCGGAAAATTGGCATAACAGCCGGATTTTTCCAGCATCCAGAGTTCGTTGGTACGGATTTTTACCGTATCAAGATCAAATGCGTTCAGAATATTTTTGCCGTCCTGCATGATTTTTGCCCTGCTTTCAGTTTTTCACAATACTCCGGTACCAGGCGCCGGTATTGACCATTTGCCCCTGCTGCATCGCCGCCAGCGGCACCATGACACTGGAGCAGATACGTTCGGGCCATTTGGCTTTGCCGGTGTTTTCGTCCACATAATCCAGAAAGGTACTCAGCAGATATTTGTCTGCTCCGCCGTGACCGCCGCTGCAGGCGGGGACTTTGAGCTGTTTGCAGTCGCCCTCAGGAGTGATGATCTCCACAAAGTCAGTTTTGCAATCGACCCGTAATTCGCCTTTTTCACCGAAGAAGGTGAATTTGCGGGAGTACGCACTGCCGCAGGAGGTCAGCGCCAGCGAAAACAGCACGCCGTTATTCATCACTCCGTTGATGACGGCGGTATCATCACTGGTCGCCCCGGTACCGTGACGGCGGTGCTGGAAATTGGTGGTGAAGCCGCAAACTGTTTCCGCATAAGTGTCCAGACAATACTGGATGAAATCGGCATCGTGAGTCAATTTTCCCAGCACCAGTCCCGCCGGGTCTCCGGCGAATTTACGCAGGATCACGTCGTGGGCAAATGCGTAACCCACATCACAGCAGCCCCGGACACTGAAAACTTTGCCGATGGCTCCGGAAGCAATCAGCTCTTTGGTTTTACGCAATACCGGACGGCAGGGCATATTCAATCCCATTTGAAATGCACACGGCATGGATGTCACTGCCTGATACATCGCCGCAGCATCCTCAAGCGTGGAAACTGCCGGTTTATCGCACAAAACCGCTTTGCCGGCTTTAATGGCGGCGACGGTGATTTCCAAGTGGGATTCCGGGTAGGTTTCGATGATGACGGTGTCGATTTCATCGTCGGCAAGCAGTTCCCGGTAGTCACGGTAGATTTTGAAATCATGGCAGTAAATGCCCACGCCCTGCCGGAACAGCAGATTTTCTCTGATGTCTGCGATCGCCGCCAATCTGCCGTATTCGGGGATCTCGCCGCCGACGGTTTCCGCCAGCAACTGTCCCCGGGCGCCAAAACCGATGATTCCGATGGAGTGATATTTCTGGTTGCTCATAATTTTTTTCTCCCTGTTGGGCTTAAAACACATTCACCGTCCGTGCCAGTTTGCGGCTGACCCCGCCGTCCACGGTAATGTCGGCACCGTTGATAAATGCCGATTTTGCCGAAGCCAGAAACAGACAGCATGCGGCAATGTCCGCCGGAACTCCGGCACGGCGCACCGGAATACTGAGATTCACCGCTTCATCGACCGGCTCTTTGTCCACGTCGATGTAACCGGGCAGAATATTGTTGACCCGGATGCCGTTTTTGCCCTCCTGAATGGCGAGCTGGCCGGTCATGCCGTGAATGGCGCCTTTGCTCATCGCATAAAGTGTCCAGCCGGGGACGGTAGTGTCCTGATGCACCGAACCGATGTTGATGATACTGCCGCCGGCCGGACGCATCAGGGAAATTTCCCGCAGACAGCAAAAGAGTGTCCCCCGGATATTCACATCCGTAAGTTGATGATAGTGGGCATCAGTGATCTCCTCCGGAGTCAGGGCGGGCAGGACGACCCCGGCATTGTTGACGGCGGCATCCAGAGCGCCGAAAGTAGATTTGACTGCCTCAAAGAGGGCTTCCAGCTCCTCTGCTTTGCCCAGATCCGCCCGGAAAAGATGGACTTCGCCGGGGAGTTCCGAGGCGATTTTTTTGGCAAGAGCTTCGTCGGAACGGAAATGCAGAAACACTTTGGCTCCCGCTTCTGAAAACGCTTTCACCACTCCGGCACCGATCCCCCGTGAAGCGCCGGTGACGAGAACGCGTTTACCTTGCAAATCTTCGTAACAGTTCATGGTGATCTCCTTAACGGCAGGTTTGGAATTCAGGTTCGATCATCTGATAGAGCTGTTCAAACAATCCATCATAGACCGGATCACTGCGGAATCCGGGCGCCCGGCAGTGGTCACTGGCGATCAGACCCCGGCGTTTGAGGATGATTTTCTCGTAATGGATGATCATTTCCACATTCTGCCGGATGTGGTTCAGCAGGGAATTGAGTTTATCATGCAGCAGCTGCGCTCCGGCGAAGTTTCCGGCATTGAGCATATCCCATATCCTCCGGTAAATATCCGGCATGGAGGGGCCCGGCATCACGCCGTATGCTCCGCGGTTGAAACCCTCGATCATCTGAAATCCGGCATTGCCGACGAAAATTTTGCGGCCGGATGGCAATTTTTTGCTCAACGCATCAATGTAGGCGCCGGGAGGTTTGCACTCGATTTTGAAATAGAGCAGATTGTCGTGCCGTTTCGCCAGTTCCGCCAGCGTATCCACGGGGATCGCCACACCGGTCTGGTCGGGCGCATACTGGATCATCAGCGGTAATTTCACCGAGTCGCACAACGCATCCAGATGGTCAAAAAGTTCTGCGCCGGCGGGTTTGAGAAAAAACGGCGGCAGTACCATCATACAGTCCGCACCGGAATCCTCGATCTCTCTGGCGCGCCGGATGGCGGAAACCGTGGAGTGTCTGGTGTTGGATATGATCACCGGAGCATGGTGGTCATGACAGACTTTTACTGAAGCTGCCATCAGGATTTTTTCTTCATCGGCATCCATTTTGTAGTATTCCCCGGCGATACCGAATAATGTCAGAGCCTGGGCGCCGAGGGCGATCAGACCGGCACAGCATTTTTCATATCCGGCGACATCCAGTGAGCCGTCGTCGTGAAAAACTGCCGGGGCGATGGGGCAGATCCCTTTGATTTCCATAGTTGAAAACTCCTTGAGACTGGGGAATCAGTTTTTCAATTCCACGATCATCTCCACTTCCACTGCGATACCGCCGGGGAGGGAGGACATGCCGACTGCGGAACGGGCGTGACTGCCGATTTCCTGACCGAAAGCCTCGATCAGCAGATCGGAAACCCCATTGATGACCACCGGGTGTTTGGTGAAATCAGGTGCGGCGTTGACCATGCCGAGGACTTTGACGAAATTGGCGACGTTGTCCAGATCACCGCAAGCCATGCGGATGGATTCCAGACAGTGGATGCACGCTTCACGGGCGGCTTCATAGCCCTGTTCCACGGTGAGCGTGTCACCGACTTTGCCCAGAGTTTTTTTGGAACCGTGTCCGGAAACGAACAGCAGATTGCCGCTGCGTTTGCTCCGTTCGATCGGGTGATCGCACGGGGGGAGGACTTGCAGTTCGATACCGAGAGATTTAAGTTTGTTTTCGACGTTCATGGTAAACTCCTTTGATTAAAGTTGCTGATCTATTTCCCGGAAACGGACGATGATTTTTTCCATTTCTCCATTGGCAAGACACATGGGATTGATGTAGACTCCGGGGCGGTTTTCGGAATAACAGATGATCCCCGGATCGCCCTCCAACAGCATTTTTCGCAGTATGGCGGCGGAAATTTTATCACTTTTCAATGTTACAAAAGCCCGCGGCAGCGGCTGACCGGCCTGATTGGGCCAGGTGCGCTCCGCTGAAAAGTTCCGGCACTCCTGCAGGGCATCGACCAGTTTGGCAACTTCAGTTTCGCACCACTGCAAACGTTTGTTTTCGTCGGCATTGACATATTGGCGGATGGCGGCGTAGAGGGCGACCATCTCTTCTCTGCCGATTTTCATGATCCTGCCGCAGCCGTAACGGGGGAAACTTAAACTGGTGGCGGCATCAAGATACTCTCTGCTGCCGACCAGCAGACCGCTTGCCTGCGGGCCGCAGAGGTCTTTGCCGCCGGAAAAACACGCCATATCAGCCCCCATATCCCGGGTGAAGCGCCAGAGGTTGTGTTTCGGCGGCAGCTGTGCCGCACCATCGGCAAGCACCGGGATGTGGTGGCGGTGGGAGATGGCGATGAATTTTTCCAGATTCATACAGCCCTCACCGTAATAACCATCCGGGGTGCGGGGGGCGAAATAACTCATCACCGTATTGCTGTTGATCGCTTTTTCCACCACCTGATCTGCCATTTCCGCCTGCATATTGGGGAAGCCGACGAAACGGATTTTGACTCCGAGCTGTTCGATGGCGTGATCGTAGGGAATATGCTGCCCCCAGAGGGCGACCACTTCGCACCGGGAGATCTCTTCGGCGGAGAGGGTGTCGAAATCCCTGCCGTAATGTTTTGCCACGCAAGCGGCAGTGGCGAGATAGATCGCACTGCTGCAGGAATTGCAGAGCATGGCGGATTCGTTGCGGGTCAATTGGGCAACTTTGTCATTGAGAAGATGCTGGAGTTTTTCGATTTCGACAAAACCGGCGGCGGCTTCATTCATGCAGCGCAGCGTTTCCGGGGACATCCGGGAACCGCCGACGACGGTGTAAGTGCCGACGGCGTTAATAAGTTGCGGCAGACCCAGCTCATCATATATGTTCATTTTTTGAAACTCCATGTTGAGACCTTGAATTTTGTTCTACCTTAATGTATATTGGATTACAACAAATAAACATGAAAGAAATTTGTTTTTTTATGTCAATTTCGCAACCGGAAAAATTATGCAGGAATTATTGAAATATCACGGTATCCGTCCGGCATCTCTGGTATCCGGCGGCATGGAGCCGCTTTGCCCGCTGCTGCCGGAAAATGTTATCGTCCGGGTCGATTCCAACAGCATGGTCATCCCGAAAGAAACTTATGTCCACCGGCGGATGATTTTGAAAACCATTTTAAGCGGCAGACTTACGGCGGTGATCGACGGTTTGAGTTTCCCGCTGGAAGCGGGGGACAGCGTGCTGTTTTTCCCGTTTCAATTTCACTCCTCGCTCGATGAGGAAAATGCGCCGAAACACTCATTTATTGCGATTTCATTTTTGCTGCCGGAAAACAATTTTGCGCCGCTGCTGCCGCTGAAAAACCGGGTGTTGAAACTGCGTAAAGAGGATGTTGCCGCTTTGAAAGATATTGCCGGAGCGTTTTTCAATGAACCGGGGGCGGTGTCGCACTCCGCGGCGGTGTTGAAACTTGCCGGGATCCTGCTGCATCAGCTGGAGAGAGCCGGCGGAACGGAGCCGGTCGCCGCCGCCTGCAATCCCGACTGCAATGCCCATCATAAAATATTTGATTTCATCCGGAGCAATTTTGACCGGCAGCTGTCCGTCAAAACTCTGGCAGTGGAATTCAACCGTTCCCCGGAGAGCATCCGGAAAATATTTCAAAAAAACTTCCCCGGTTTCACTCCGGGCAGGCTGATCGCCAAATTGCAGATGCAGAAAGCGGTCGAACTGCTGGAGAATAGTGACTCATCCATCGGGGATATCGCTGAAAAATGCGGTTTTGCCGATACGTTTACATTCAGTAAAAAATTTAAAAAAGTCATCGGTCTGTCCCCGCGCGAGTACCGGCTTCATTCATTAAGTTCCCGTTCTGAAAGCCGCTGAAATTTTTTGCCCTGTAAAAAATTTGGTACCCAAATTTTGTGAAACATACATACAAGACCGAATGAACACATTTTATGGCGACACCTAGAATATATCACTTACATTATGATTGGTCAAAAACATAAAACGGTTTGATTACACCCGGTGGATGCAGCGTGCGGCAATGTCGTGTTTTGCGCCGAGTACGGTGCGGGAGTGTACTGCCGTACTCGACCGCACCGGCACAGAAGCAAGGCGCGAAAGTGCCCGCGATGCGCCACCGCCGGTTAGATTTTATCACAACAAATGGGACAATAATAAAAATTTCAGTTTTTTATTTCAGTAACTTGCATTTTTTTACAAAAAGGATAAATTAATACCAAGTGTAAAATTGTGAGTTGATACGGGGACGCACCATTATTTTCCGGGAACGATGAAAACATTGATAAAAAAATTACTTGCTGATTGGGAATATGACGCTCCGGAGCGCTCCTTGAGCCGGACTTCGGTGACGGTCATGTTTCTGGCGGTGCTTCTGGTGGTGATGATCCCGGTGTTTCTGATGGATTTCCCCTCCCGTGATGTGGCGCTCCGTTATGCGCCGATGGCAGATGCTCTGGCTGACGGCAATTTTAACTACGCATTTCACCCCCGGATCCCGATGCTGCATCCGCTGTTGGCGGGGGTGGTGGCATTTTTGACCGGGTGCAGCGGTTTTATGGCGTGCAAAGTGGTCTCGGCGTTGTTTTTTGCCGCCGGAGTAGTGCCGCTGTGCGGTTTGATGAAACGGATATTCGACCGCCGGACAGCGATGATCTCGGCGATCATTTACGCCTGTTCCACGCCGTTGATGCCGTTGGGGTACAGCGGCTTGCGGGATTCTGCCAAAAGTTTTCTGCTGCTGGTGATGGCTTACGCATTGGTGCTGATTTTTCAGGAACGGAGAAACTTCCGGGGCTATGCGCTGTGCGGATTATCCTGCGGTCTGGCGTTTCTGGTGCGGGTGGATCTGATAATATTGTCCATCGTATTGCTGTGGGCAATGTTTTTTCTGGAGTGCCGCTGCTGCCGATGCGCCGCAAGATCGTTTGCCGGTCTGGCGTTGACGGTATTGGGGGCGCTGCCGGGATTTATTCAGAATTACCTGCAAACCGGAGCCGCAGTACCTGACAGCTATACCGGAACGCAAATGATCAAACTTATCGGGCGCAATATCACGGTGCCGGAGATGATATTTACCGGGATCGCCGCCGTGACGGTGATCTATATTTCCTCGCTGCTGCTCTCATGGGTGAAACGCCAATACCTGCTGCGGCTGCTGCCGGCGGCAGGGGTTATCGCCGCCGGGGGGCTGGTGTACTGGTGCCGCAGTAATACTTTGAGCTGGCAGCAGGAATACTGGAAAGGGGTATTCTGGGGCAGTATGGCGTATTACTGGATCGTGGTTTTGCCGGGAATAATCATCCGGATCTGGCGGAAAGAGTGGCGTCGTACCGATACGCTGCTGGCGCTGTTTTTTGTACTGCATTTTGTGGTTGTGGCGGGGCAGTTTATCCTATTTAAAAAACGGTTTTATGTCTCTGACCGTTATCTGGAGAGCGCCTTGCCGCTGCTTTTCGGCTGGGCGGCTTATTTTACGGTAATGGTCTGGAATCTGCTGGATTTTACGCAGAAGAAATGGCTTTATCCCCGGTGGTGTCTGCGGACAGCGGCGG
>SUVU01000045.1 GCA_015061865.1 Lentisphaerota bacterium | reverse complement strand
ACCGAGGGGGCTCCGGGGGAAACTTCCCCCGGATGCGGCAACCGTGGCGCAATACCAGTGCCTCTTTCGCCAAAAAAGGCGGAAGAGGCCGCAGAATTGCGCCACATGAGTCGAACGGGGCACACGCCATAAAGCGCGGACACACCAAGAGCAAAATCCCGCCTTGGCGGGCGCCGGGGCGTGGGGGCGGCGTGAGCCCCCACAAAAAAAGCATAACCCCGCTAAATATCAAAATAAACCGCCCGCAGACTGCCCGCCTCATCACGTCAGGCATCCATTCAGTCCGTCAGCAGACGTCAAACCACAAATGCAAATTGATTATTTGAATTCCAGCGCAATAAATTCCGCTAACGCATCCTGCCAATGAGGCATGGGGGCAAGCCCGGCTTGGCGCAAGCGCATTTTATCCAGACGGGAATTCGCCGGACGGGGAGCCGGGCGGGGGAATTCTGCCGTGGTACAGGGGACGATTTTCTGCTTTTTGCCAGTCAGACGGAAAATTTCTGCTGCGAAATCTGCCCAACTTGCTTCGCCCTCGCAAGTTAAGTGAAATGTGCCGGTCAATTCCGGGCGCAGGAGCAATTCCCGCAGTTTGCGTGCGACAGCCAGCGTACTGGTGGGATTACCGATCTGATCAGCGACGATTTTTAATTCCGGCCGGGTGCCGTCAGCCAACTTGATCATGGTATGGACAAAACTCGGTCCTCCGGCGCCGTACAGCCACGAAATCCGGCAAATCAAATGGTTGGGGCAAAGGCGGCGCACGGCTTCTTCGCCGGCAAATTTACTTTTGCCGTAAATCGTATTGCCGCCGGTGGCAAGGTCAAATTCATTATAAGGGCGGTCGGAGGCGCCGTCAAAAACGTAATCCGTGGAAATCGCAATCAGCCGCACGCCGTGGCGGTGACAGGCACTGGCAACGTTGGCAGTGCCGTCGGAATTCAATTTATACGCCAGGGCGATTTCGGTTTCGCACTTGTCCACCGCTGTCATGGCGGCGCAATGGATCACGGCATCCGGTTTGATTTCTGCAACCAGCGTATCAAATTTTGCCGCATCAGTGATGTCGCCATCGGGCAGATCGGTGGGGATCACGGTAAAGTCGGTCAATTCGGCGCAGAGGGTACGGCCGAGCATGCCCCTGCCGCCGGTGAGCATGATTTTCATTATAGATAGTCCCCGGTATTGTAATCAAAAACTTCGGCATCGGCAAATAATGGATTTTGAGTATCTTTGGGAGACAGGATGTATTCACTCAAATTCACCCGCCAGTCGATCCCCAGTGCCGGGTCGTTAAAGGCGATGCCGCGTTCGTGCGAGGGCATGTAAGCGTTATCGCATTTGTAGGCAAACAGCACGCTCTCTGAAAGCACCACAAAGCCGTGGGCGAAACCGCGCGGAATATAAAGCTGCCGCTTATTGTCGGACGATAATTCGATCGCCACATGTTTGCCGAATGTCGGAGAATTGCGGCGGATGTCCAGAGCCACATCCAATACTGCCCCCTCGATCACCCGCACCAGTTTCGCCTGCGTATACGGTGCCGCCTGAAAATGCAGTCCGCGCAGGACGCCGAAACGGGATTTGGACTCGTTGTCCTGGATCCAGTTGGCAGTGATCCCGGCTTCTGCGTATTTCGCCGCGTTCCACGATTCAAAAAAATAACCGCGGGCATCGCCGAAAACTTTCGGAATGATGATTTTCACTTCCGGAATGGCGGTGGCGAGGATTTCCATGAGTTATTTTCCCTCCGTCAGGCGCATGAGATATTGACCGTATTCTGTTTTCAGCAGATCTTTGACCCCCTCCCGGATCTCGGCGGCACTGAGCCAGCCGTTTTCAAATGCGATCTCCTGCAAACACGCCACCTGCAAGCCCTGCCGGGTTTCGATGGTATGGATGAAATTAGCGGCATCCAGCATGCTTTCGTGGGTTCCGGTATCCAGCCAGGCGTAACCGCGGCCGAGGGTTTCCACGTGCAGATCGCCCCGTTTCAAATAGGCGTTATTGACTTCGGTTATTTCCAGTTCTCCCCGGGCGGACGGTTTGATGCTTTCGGCGATTTTTACGACGGAATTATCGTAGAAATAGAGTCCGGTCACGGCGTAATTGGAACGGGGGACGGCGGGTTTTTCCTCAATCGAAACGGCATTGCCGTTTTCATCAAACTCCACCACGCCGAAGCGTTCGGGATCGCAGACGTAATACCCGAAAACGGTGGCACCGTGCGGGCGTGCTGCTGCCGTGCGCACCAGTTTGGACAAATGCGCCCCGTAAAAAATATTATCGCCCAGCACCAAAGCCACAGAATCAGTGCCGATGAAATCTTTGCCGATAAGGAACGCCTGGGCAAGCCCTTCGGGTTTCGGCTGAACTGCATAGGTGAAATTCACCCCGAACGATGACCCGTCACCGAGCAGCCGCTGGAAAGAACTCTGGTCTTCCGGGGTGGTGATGATAAGAATATCCCGGATCCCGGCGAGCATCAACACCGAAATCGGGTAGTAGATCATCGGTTTATCGTAAACGGCGAGCAGTTGTTTGGAAACGCCGCAGGTGATGGGGTGCAATCTGGTTCCGGCTCCGCCGGCGAGGACGATACCTTTCATGGTGATTATTCTCCTGTTCCGAGTCGTTCCATTTTATATTCACCGCTTAAAATGCGGGCGCACCAGTCGTCTTTATGATCGAGATACCATTGGACGGTTTTGCGGATGCCGCTTTCAAATGTTTCCTGCGGTTTCCAGTTGAGTTCACGGGCGATTTTACCGGCATCAATGGCGTAACGCATATCGTGACCGGGGCGGTCTTTGACGTAAATGATCTGTTCCGCATAAGATTTGCCGTCCTGCCGGGGGCGCAATTCGTCGAGCAGGGCGCAAATTTTGCGGACGACCTCGATATTTTGTTTTTCGTTATGGCCGCCGATATTGTAAGTTTCGCCGGGAACGCCTTGAGTGGCAACGAGATACAGCGCCCGGGCGTGATCTTCCACATAGAGCCAATCCCGGATTTGCAGACCCTGACCGTAAACGGGCAGTTCTTTGCCGTCAAGAGCATGGAGGATCATCAGCGGGATGAGTTTTTCCGGGAAGTGATACGGGCCGTAATTATTGGAACAATTCGTCACCAGCGCCGGCAGTGCAAAAGTCCGTTTCCATGCCCGCACGAGATGGTCGCTGGCGGCTTTGGAGGCGGAATACGGGGAACTGGGGGCGTATGGGGTGGTTTCCCGGAAAAAATCGTCCGGAGTTTCCAGATCGCCGTAAACTTCATCGGTGGATATATGGTGAAAACGGAAAGATTTTTTCGCTTCACCGTCCAGAGTATTGAAGTATTTGCGTGCCGCTTCCAGAAGTGTGTAAGTGCCGACGATATTGGTTTGGATGAATTCGCCGGGGCCGTCAATGGAACGGTCAACGTGGCTCTCGGCGGCGAGGTGCATGACGTGAGTCGGACGGAAGTCGGCAAAAATCCGGTCAAGCGCCGTTTTGTCGCAGACATCTGCCAATTCAAAACGGAAGCGCTCTGAATTGGAAACTTCAGCCAGCGATTCCAGATTGCCGGCGTAAGTAAGTTTATCAATGACACAAACGGAATCTGCGGTGGTATTGATAATGTTTCTTACCACGGCTGACCCGATAAATCCGGCGCCTCCGGTGACGATGATGCGGTTGCTCATAGATACCTGTCTGTATATTATTGTAATATATGGGAAATAACCCCGTCACCGGTAATATACTTTATAAAAGCGGCAAATACAACCGCCGCCGCAGTTTTTCTGCGTAAAACCTTGAAAAAAGGCATGAAAAAACCGCCGGAAACAATTCCAGCGGTTTTAACAGTGCGACCTGGATCTTAAATACCGTCGGTCCCTTCGCCTTCCATCTTATCCGGGAAACTGGCACCGGCGAAAAAGGTACCGAATTTGGACTCTTCGAGAGCGGGCACTTCAAAATCAAACTTCTGCATTTTTCTGTTCCTTTCCAGTGAACTTTATTAAAAATAAAAAACATTCAAAAAACATCAACCCTGCACCGTGAACTTGTCGTTCCACGGTGAAAACATATATTCTATGTCTTACACTTGTATATTATACCACATCGATTGTGAAATGTCAAGAGCATAAATGAAAAAAACTGGATTTTTTATTCTTTTATATATTCTTATAAATCAATGTGTTTTGTAAAACAGCCCTCCGGCTCTGCCGTTTTTCAGGGGCAGAGCCGGATTATTCACCGGTAATTACGCATTGGCAAGCGTGATGGTCTTTTTCTCTGCATCGTAGGTCAGAGTGTAATCACCGATCGCAATGGCGGCGCTGCCGTCCCAAGCGGTCAAGCCTGCGCCGTTGACGGAGAATTGGGCGTTGGCGAAGTCGTCAATACCGGCGATCGCCGTCCAGGCTTCATCCAGACCGTCGGCGATGAAGTCAAACGTGGTCACACCGGGTTCGGCGCCGCCTTCAATGCGGTTGCCGAGGTAGAAAGCGTCGTTCGCCGTAAGCATGCAACCCTCGTTGATGATGAATTTATCAACGTAGTCGATCAAATCGGCGGTAACACTGGTTTTCAACTCCACGACAGTTGTATCGGCATGATCCATACCCGCACTGCTGACGCCGGAAAGCCGTTTCAACACTTTCGCATCATCGTCAAAAGTCAGGTTCACGACATCAACGTAACTGTAACCGTAGCGGCCGCCCATGAAGATCGTGTTGACCACGGCATCATTTTCGATGGTGATATTGGTGGTACCGACGAAAGTTTCACCGTCAGCGTTCGCACCCGCACCGTAGAGGTAATCGACCGAGCCGCCGGAAATGGTGACGTTGGCAGCGGCAACGGAACTGACCGCACCTTTTTCCGCCCAGCCGCCGGCGTAAACCCGGCTGTGCGCACCGCCGGTAACCGCAATATTGACTTCATCAACGGTGGCTTTACCATATTCACGGGCGTGGATACCGCCGAAAATATTGTTGCCGATTTCGCCGCCATAGAGCGTAATATCGACCGAACCGACCGTCATTTGGGCATCCAGCGGCACGGCATTACCGTCGCCGTACATATACCCGCCGCCATAAACCGGCCCGGTCACGGCGACTTCGCCGCCGATCGACAGGATCACCGCATCAGTCGCCGAAGCGGTATTGTTGGCGTATGCGCCGCCCACGATGATCCCGGCTTTGCCGCCGGAGATCGAGGTGTCGATTTTGTCTTTGGCAACGCCGGATTTGTCCGCAAACAGCACGCCGTTGACGGTGGTGTTGACCAGCAATGCTGAACCATTACCATCATAATTATTATCATACACGGTGTTTTTATCCGTCAATTCACGGAGCGTCAGTTCACCGTTTTCAAGGAACAGCGTCAGTTTGCTGTTGTCATTTCCGGCAATGGTGTAATCGCCAAGCGCACTGATGCCGGAAGCAAACTTCACGGTATCGCCCTGATAGAGCGAACCGTCCACGGTAACATTGATATCCGACAGGTCGGTCTGATTGAATGCCACTACGGATTTGCCGGAGAAAATAAATTCATTTTCACCGCCGGTCTGCAGATTTCTGACCCAGAACGCCGTACCGCCGTTAAACGTGACCGTCGAATCCGTCAGATTCAACGCCGCAGCACTGAAAGCGGCTCCCAACGTGATATCGGCATCGGTGATATTCATCGTGGCACTGGAACCGGTGTAAACGGAGTCGGTTTCGGTAAGGAAATCCACTTTGCCGGTCAGCGTCAGCGTCCCGGTATTGAGGAAAATCGCCCCGGCATCACCGTCCCAGACCACTTTGCCGTTGCTGTTGCCGTCAAACACCGTATCGGAAATCGTCACCAGCGTGGTGTCATTGCCGCGGAGATTGAGGGCGCCGCCGCGTTTTTCGGCGTAGTTGCCGGTAAAGGTACTGCCGGAAATTTCCACCACAGCGTTGTTTGCATTGGTGAGGTTGGCATAAATCGCCCCGCCGATGCTGGCATCTGTCAATACCTTGTTCCCGGAGAATGTCGCACCGATAAGTTTGGTTGTACCGCCGGAAATCGTCAATGCGCCGCCGTGAGTATCTTCCAAACTGTCAAATACGGTGTTCTGATAGATCGCCAGCGATTTGGCAACACTGTGTGTTGCGGTAAAAGTTACACCGTCAGCGATGTATGCATCCACGCCGGTCGCTTTCAGCGCATCAGCCCAGGAATCATAATTGATACCGGCATAATAAGTGCCGTCGATCTGGATGACACTGCTGTTGTTTTTATCAAAAATCGCAGCACTTGTGGCAAGACTGTCTACGTCAAGTTTAATCACTTTGTTTTCGCTGTCATAACTGACCGTCTGTTTCACATATTCCTGATCGCTGGGGGTAAAGGTCCAATTGCCGACATCAATAACATTTTCAGCAATGACATAAGAGCCGGCACCGAGATACGACGCACCGTCGATCGTGATGGCGACATCTTTCAGGCTTTGACCGGTTGCAAACGTTACTTTCTGACTGCCGGTGAAATTGACCGAACTGACCTTATCGGTGAAGTTCAGAGTCAAAACACTGACCGCCGTATCATTGGTAAAATACAGATGCGAATTAGTTAGCGTGACTGCGGCGGCACTGGTATCATTGGAACCCATTCCGGCTTCCATATACATATCGGCATCAACAAATTTGACTGTTGCCGCAGAATGGACATAAATGCCGTCCTGTGCAGTGGTGAATTTATTTGTGCCGGTATAAGTGGTTTTACTGCCGGTGTGATTCCAGACAGCGTAACTGCTGTTGCCGGAGAAAGTACAATCTTTCACTGTAAGCGAACCGCCGTTATTGATGAAAACTGCGCCACCGCGGATATTTCTGTTGCCGGCAAACTCCGAACCGGAGACATATACGTCGGCGCTGCCGATATAAATAGCTCCACCATAGTAATAGTCTTTATCATCTCTGGCCATCACGATGTTCTTGAACTCACTGTTCGTGATGGTCGTAGTGCCGCCGGAGATATAAAGACCGCCGCCGCTGGTGTTGACCCCGGCAATATCCGCAATGGTGATATTATTGAGCAGAACTTGAGTTTTACTGTAACTCTGCCGGGCATTAAAAGTCACGCCGTCAACGACATAAGCATCCACCCCGGTCGCCGCCATCATATCGGCAAAGGTGTCGTATTGAGTTCCGGCATAATAGGTATCGCCGATTTTAACGTAATTCTTTTTGTCCGCAGTAAAGAGTGCGGCAGAAGTTGCAGAACTTTCGACGGTCAATGTCAGGGTATTATTTGCATAGGAGAGAGATTGTGTCAAAAATTCCAGTTCGCTGGCTTTGAGTTTCTCTCCGCTGACATCACCGGCATTTTCAGCGATGGTGTAAGTGCCGGAAGCCAGATAGGCTCCGCCATCAACGGTAATTGCCACATCTTTCAAGCTCTGACCGGTGGCAAACGTAACTTTTGAACTACCGGCAAATGTCATGGTACTGGCGGTGTCGGTGAAATTCAACGCACCGATGTAGATTTCTTCGCGGTTACCGAAATTAAAGGTCGAAGCAGTCACGGTGGCAGTGTTGCTGCCGAAATTCAAATCAGCGTTAGTGTTGACCGTTGCGTTGGTGATGGTGACCGCCCCGGCAGAGTAAACTTTGTCAGAGGAAGTAAGAAAAGCCACTTTGCCGCTTAAGGTAAGGGAACCGGCAGCGGTTACCCAAATCGCCGCACCGCCGGCAGTATTGGCGGTATTGCTGTCAAACACGGAATCGGAAACCGTCAGTGCGCCGCGGGAGTTGATCGCACCGCCGCGTTTGCCAGCATAGTTGTCAGTAAACGTACTGCCGGAAATATCCAATGCCCCTCCGGCAACAACATAAATCGCACCGCCGATACTGCTGGCTGACGTTGTTGCAGAGTTGCCGCTGAAAGTCGAACCGGTGATGGTAACGATGGCCTCTTTGTTGACGCAAATCGCCGCACCGTGTCCGTCAATCGTCAGGTCAGTAAAAACTGCATCGCTGAGCGTTTTTTCGCCGTAAAGACTTTGTCTGGAGTCGTAATAAGTTTTTTCTCCGTCTGCCATGGTTTTTCTCCTTTTACAATTAGGTTATATAATAAATAAGATCTTATTTCACATCCACGACCATGCCGCCGTGTTCCAGAGAATACTGCGCCGCCAGTCCGGCAAGTGCGGCATTCCAGCCGGCTTCGGGGGGAACAGACGGCTCACTGATTTCGCCCCGGATCAAACGGACAAATTCGGCGCAGATCTGCGGGTCAGCCCCGCCGTGACCGATTTCCAGCTGATCCCGGGTCAGACCGTTGAGCATATCATAGACCGCCACCGGCTGGTCGTTGCGGCCGTGACCGCGTTTCCAGAGTTTGACGGTGCTTTCGATCTCGCTGTTTTCAATGCGCCCTTTGGTGCCGATAAACGTGTAGTTGCGGTGGTAATCCGGGGTGAAGTGGCACTCATTATAGGAGACCGGGACTCCGTTATCCAACTGGAACATACAAGTATAATTGTCCGGCACGTTGACCTCCTGCCGGTAAACGCAATATTTGCGCTCCGGTTTGGCATCGACATTCATCGCAGGCATCTGGGATTCGATGCAAGTGTCTTTTAACTCACAATCCGGACAGGCAAGTTTGTTGTCCTTGTCGCCGCCGAACATCTCCAGCCCGCCGAATGCCGAGGCTTTCACCGAATGATGGCCGGTGATGAAGTGGATGACGTCAATATCGTGCGAACCTTTTTGCAGCAGCAGACTGCCGACATTCTTTTTATCGGCGTGCCAGTCGTGGAAGTAATAGATACTGCCCATGCCGACGAAGTGGCGCACCCAGACCGCTTTGATCTCCCCGATCTCTCCGGCATCGACCAATTCTTTCATTTTACGCACAAACGGCATATAGCGCATATTGAAACCGATCATCAATTTGCCCGGATGCCGTTCGGAAGCGTCCCGGATGGCGTGGCACTCCTCCACCGTGACCGCCAGCGGTTTTTCGCAGTAGACAAATTTACCGGCATCCAGCGCCGCCACGACCATTTCGCCGTGCAGATAATCCGGCGTGGCGACCACGATACCGTCCAAATCATCCCGGGTGAGCAGCTCCCGGTAATCTTTGGTCACAAACGCATCCGGATTGCACCGGGCGAGAAATTTGTCGATGGAGTCCTGCGACGTATCTGCTCCGGCGGCGACGGTGACGCCCTCATCCGGTTTATGCCAATATTGCCAGAGCCGGCCTCTGCCGTTGACTCCGATTATTCCCAGTCTTACTTCTTTCATCTCTATTACCTTTATTTTATATCCCCGTGCCAGAAAACATTATCGGTATCCGGGGCGATCTCTTCCAGTTCCGAGCGGAGTATAAACCCGCCGTGACCGTCAAAATAGGCGATATTTATGCCTTTATTATGAACGATATCCATGCCGTCCAGATTATTGCCGTTACGCCGGATCGTCCAGGTCGAGCCGCCGGGTTTCATGCCGTCACCCAGCAGCAGCACCTGCGACGGTTTGCTGAACAGCGAAAGTTTGCGGTAGACAAACAAATGGCTGTTGTTGAAATCGTGTTTTTTGCCGCTTTGCGAAATATTCACGCCGTAATCACCGGTCCTTCCCAGCGGATTGTGGCGGGGATAATTGTCTTTATCCCGGAAGCCGTAATAGGGCTGATTTTTGGTATTCGCCGGGAGCATGCCGGGGCGGGCGGGACACTCAAAAACTTTTTTGGAATTATTGGCGTAGGGGAAAAACATATCCACCCACGTTTCCGCCGTTTTGGGAGAACCCGAAAGACTGCCGCCGACGACTCCGGTATATGATGCCGTGGTGTCATCGAAAGCAGAACAATACATCGTGTGCGCCATGCCCAGCTGTTTGATATTGCCCATGCAGGAGGACTGCATGCCCCGGTCACGGGATTTTTTCAGCGTCGGCAGCAGCAATCCCGCCAGAATCGCGATAATGGCAATGACAACGAGCAATTCGATCAAAGTAAAATTTTTATGGTTGTTTATCATATTTTATTCCTCCAGATTATTCCCCGTAAGTAACGATCTGACCGGGCAGTGAGATATTCACTGCGTCAGTGCCGCACATATTATCCAGCAGTAATTCCGCACACTTATTCATATCAAATTTCGTTGTCGTCACCGGCGTAAACGCATACGCCGCGGCAATGGAGCAGTTCATGCCGCAAAGTTCCACTCCGGATATATTGCGCTCCTGCAAAAGTTTCGCCGCCCCGAAAGCGTGGTAATCCGTGAAAAATATCCCCCCCTGCAATCCGGGATTGCGGCTGATCTCTTTTGCCATCACCTCGTAACCCTGCTGAAAAAATTCCTGATCCGGATTTTCCGAAAGCGCTTTATATCTCGGCAGTTCTGCCAAAGTTCCGGCGATCAGCTCCCGGTACTGTTCCGGCACTTCCGGCAGGAATTGCCGTTCAAAAAAATACCGGTTGTTGAAAATCCGGAAATTGGTTATCCCCCGGTTTATAAAATCGATCATATAGTTAATATACGCCCCGGTGATGTCAGTTTCAACCCGCCGCGGCGAGTATTCGTTATTCATACAGATAAAATGGCGCGACCGTGCCTGCACCAACTCCTGAAGTTTGGGGTACGCGGTCGGATAACCGATGAAAATATAGTAACGGCAGCCCAGATCATCCAATTCCCGGAGCTGTTCCAGCTGTTCGGCTTCGCTCATATTGATATCCAAAACCGAACAGTAACTGGCGAAATTGCGCTCTTTCAGTTTGGAACACAAGTGCATGTAGAGCAAATTGATATGATGGTTGTGGGTGATGTACTTCTGGGAAAAGATGATCGCCACGATATTGGTCTCGCCGCCGGTCATGATATTATAACCCATATTGCGGCAGTAGCCGAGATGCAGGGCAGTTTCCTGCACCTCCCGGACTTTGGCTTCCGAGCAGAATGTTTCTTTGCCATTCAATATTTTGGAAACCGTCGGCACCGAGAGGTTGACGGCACGGCTGATGTCTTTAAGGGTGATCCGTTTCGTTTTGACCATATTTACTCCGCAGTATGTCTGAAACGCAATGATTTCAAATCTCCGTGGAAAAATCTCATATTTTTGCGGTCAGTGCCGACGCAGTGGCCGCCGAAAACAGCGGGTTTGAAAAAGACTCCCTGTTCCCGGAAATCATAGGATTTGACTTTGCCGTTGACCGAAAACGTGAGTTTTTTCAAATCGTAGGTGACTTTGACCAGTGACCATTTGCCGGTGGGGATTTCCAATCCGGTGATGAAATTTCTGGCATCGGACAACTCCAGCCCCGGTTTCCGGTAGGTGTAGCGGGCCTCCAGTTTGCCGTTGCAGCAGAACAGATTCAGAGAGCCGGAGTGGTAACTCTGGTGGCGGAACAGCACATCATTGCCGTCACTGGCAGGTCTGATCTCAAATTCGAGCGTGAAACTGCCGTAGGGCAGCGTTTCCCGCTGGAAATTGATATACTGCCCTTTGCCGTCGAAACGGAGCAGCGTTTCGCCGTTTTCAGTGACCCACACCGGATCCAGTTTGCCCCGCTGCGGGTGATTCAGCAGCAGATTGCGGGGACGGTTGAACGGCTCAATGTAGAGGAAACCGCCGCCGAGCTGGGCATCGAACCACGGATCAAAAGTGTTTTTCATCATCGCCCCGTGGGCAGGATCAAAAATGTATTTGAATTCGGGGATCCGGTCGGCGGCGATTTTCACCGTGACCGCCTGGGCTTTTTGCGCCGACCAGACCGTGTGAGCGATCAAATTCCCCTGCGGGCGGTTCGGCATCACCGGGAAACTCCGGTAAATGCGTCCGGTTTTGCTGATCGCCCGCAACTGGTAGACCGGGAACGGTTTGCCGCAGGCAATGACGGTGTCGATGGCGGCGGATTCTGCATCCAGCGGCACCGGGATATCGACCAGATCCTGGGCAATATCCAGATCGAGCCGGGTGTTTTTGTCCAGCGTCCGGGCGTATTTACCCAGTTTCAGCAGTTCGGCGACTTTGAATTTATGCGTTCCCATGCCGCTTACGGAGATTTCCAACTCCGCATCGGCGGCTTCGGCTTTGGGGACGGTGATAAAGAAGCAATATGGATAATAGAAGTGGATGAAGTACTCCGGATCAGTGACTTTGCCATTGACTTTTGCCGGATCGGGCGCTTCACTGCGGTTGCGGTAGTGTTCACGGAAGTATTTCCAGTTTTCAGAGTTATGCACCTGAAATGAAACTGCTCTGGTCGAGGGTTTGAATGCCGAAAACGATCCCCGGATGATGATGTTGTTTTCCGGATCGTACAATTTCTGCCGGTCAACGGCATAGACTTCCTCGTCGTGATCGAGAATTTCCACTTGGGCAAGTTTTTCGCCGGATTTTACGGCGGCTTTCACCGCAAATTTGCCGTCACCGGCGGGGGAAAGCTGCCAATTTGCCGTCACCGGCAGCACGTCACGCAGCGGTTGCAGGATCTCTTTGTAGCTGTAACAGACCGTCGGGGCGATCAGATTGTGGTGCAGGATGAATTGCTGTGTTTTGCCGTTGGCGGTGACGGTCAATTCGGGGACGATCACCGGATGCTGTGCCAGTGCGGTGGTCGGGATCTCGTAGGTGACGGCACGCATTTTGCCGGAAATGAATTTTTCCGGAGCGAGCGTTTCGATCACGTTGCGGTCGATGTCGTAAAGCCGCAGCTGCACCGTGAAAGTTTCCTGACTGTCTGATTCCGGCACGTTCAGAATTTCGTAGCGCAGCGTGTCGCCCAGACGCAGCGTTTTGCGGCTGGAAAAGATCAGATTCGGTACACTTTTGTCCGCATCCGGATTGGCCTGCAGCGGCGTGCCGCGCAATTTGGAGCCGTAGTAGCGGATGAGCCGCTGCAATGCCGTACCGTTGTTGACCGTCGGCATGAAGTGGGTGTTTTCGTTGAATTCGTTCCACTCAAAAAAGACGATGATATCGGGATTGAGCCGCATCATCTCCTCCATGCCTTTGCGGAATGTGGATGTGCCGTATTCGCCGGTATTGTTGCCGGAGCGGGCATTCATATAACCTTTGTTGACCCAGCCGCCGATATATTTATCCTTATATTCCGGGCGGCTCATCAAATCCTGCAGGATCGGGACGATGCAATCGCGCACATAGCCGGAATCAGGATGCCGGGTGTAATCATGTTTGCCCCTTATGGAGATGACCGGGTCGATCATCAGACCGCCGCAGTTGTCGAGAGTTTTTTTGGTGACGAACCGCAGCCAGCTCATTTCGGCTTTGGTCAGATAGCCGCGTTTCATGTAGTTACGGCGGAAATCATCGTCGGGGATCTCGGAAAAAATGATCGGCTCCACGCCGGTATTGTCTTTGAGAAACTTGGCAAGTTCCTGCGTTTTGCCCTCGGGCAGATAGCTGGTGCGGTAGCCCCAGACCGGAATTTTGCCGTTGATCCGGGTAGTATAGGGCGAAGCGATCGCCATGCGGAAAACTTTCAGATAATTTTCCAGATATTTTTTGTTCGGGCGGTTCGGGTAACTGGCACCGGGGATGTAGCCGAAACCCTCATACGGTTTGAATTTGCTCAACGTCTGCAAATGCGAGCCGTACTGCATGATTTTGCCATCACACGCCAGAATGGCAAAGCCGTTGATGTTATAATTTTTAATGGTGTCAACTTCCCGGCGGAAACTGTTTTCGTAACTGCCCGTATTCCGGAGAGAGCTGTCGTGGAACAGCGGGCGTTCGCTGAAGTAATGCAGGTAATTTTCCACCAGCAGATAACTCTGGATCTCAGCGTACAGCAGAGTCTGCTCCACGTTGCGTTTGCGGATAAAAGTGTTTTCATTGCCGCTGTCGCTGACACTGCGGCGCACCGGCAGCGCCCCGGCGTAAACCGCCGCCGCCAGAATCGTCAGCCCCAAAATGATTTTTTTCATTTTTAAATCTCCCCGGACTTTGTAAAATTGTTGGAAAAATGTCATGGCAACTAGTTTCCGTCTTGCCGATAGTTACGATAGCATAGAAAATGCAAATTTCAAGTGTTTCAAGTGTTTTTATTGCAAAAAATTGATGTTTTTTTGTTTTTTGCCGTCTGAACCCGCTTGCAAAAAAGATATTTGACGGTATATTAGGGGCAGTTTCCAACCGCAAAATTGCGAAAAAAAAGAAAGGATTTGCGATTATGAAAAAGTTTTATCTGTTCGCCCTGGCGCTGCTTGCCGCCGGAACACTTCACGCCTTTGACCAGAGTGCTTATGCTCCGGGAGTATTCCTCT
Organism: Lentisphaerota bacterium; assembly: GCA_015061865.1. Classification (GTDB taxonomy): domain Bacteria; phylum Verrucomicrobiota; class Lentisphaeria; order Victivallales; family Victivallaceae; genus UBA1784. The sequence goes on along the minus strand of SUVU01000045.1, from coordinate 3,079 downwards.
CCTCGGTGCCCGGCACCAAACTTGCCGACGATTCATTTTTGGTGGCCCGTCCCGGCAAACCGTTCAGCGGCATCATCGAACTCAATGCCGCCAAAGAGTTGGTTTTCCGTCCCGAACCGGGCAAAAAAGATGCCGAATTCAACGTGTTTCTGCAACTGCCCGCCAAAGTTTCCCGGGTGAAAATTTCCTTTGAACTCAAAGGCGAAAACTTTTTCGTCTCCCGCAAAATCAAAGAATTCAGCTACTTCAACTTTTACTTCGGCGGTGTCAATATGATGCTGCGCGGCAACGCCTACGGTCTGCGCTATTACAGCGTGCCTAAAAAAACTTACGTCCACGGCATTCCGTTCCGCAACGGTCAGTGGCAGAGCGTTACGGTCGATATGACCTGCGGTGCCAACCCGGTCTATTCACTCAATGACATCAAAAATATCACCCAGCGCGGAGAATGTGAATACATCAACCGGTTGACTTTCTACTGCAAAATGGTCAACGCCGCCGATAATACGGCAATTTATATCCGCAATCTGAAAGTTGAACTTCCGGAAGATTAAACATTATGAGATACGCTGATTTTGTCGCCGTCGCCGCTGAAATCGCCAAAAATCCGCCCCGTTTCGGTGTGGATGCCCAACGTGAAGCAGCTCTTTATCAACTGGATGCGCTCTTTTCTGAAGCCAATTCGGAAACCATGCATGCCGTCGGCAGATATTACCGCGAGTGTTTCGACCGTACCCTTGATGAGATCGCCGCTTATAAAGGTAAAACGCCGCGGATCTGGAAAGTTTACAGTTCCGGATTCATCATCCGGGACGGCAAACGCATCATCGGACTGGACATCAATAACGGCTGCACCCCGGCGACCGGACGGACGACAGTCAAACTCAAACGCACTCAAGTCAGAGCATTGGCAAATCTGCTGACCGAGTATTACGTCACCCACTCCCACGAGGATCATATCAGCGCCGAACTGTGCGACGATCTGGCGAAACAGGGCAAATTGATCGTCATGCCCGCTGAATGTATCCGCCGTTGGATGATAAAAAACGGCACTCCGGCAGAAAATTTTGCCACTTCCGGCTGCCGGACATTTATGAAATGGCAGGGAACTGCGGAAAAAGGGCTGGATTGCGCCATGTATCTTTTCACTTTGAGCAACGGCAAAACGGTCTTTTCCCGCGGCGATATTTTCCATAAAGAGGGTTTTGAGGAGTGCATGGAGCAGATCCGCAATTGGCAGGCTCACATCGACTATGCGCTGGTCTCCCACTACTCTACCGGCGGCGGCACCCCGCCACTGGAAACGCTGGATAAAGAGCATAAATGCCGCTTTATCCCCTCGCACGAATGGGAATTCACCCACCGCAAATTCGATCTGGCAGGTGCGGGGAATACCCAGAGTTATGCGATATTGTACCGCGAATTCGCCAAACCATACCGTGCCGGCCGTGTCCAATGTCTCTCCTGGGGCGAAAGCATCGAGCTGGATTGACCGGATAAAAATTACCCATCCGCGACCCCCGGTCGCGGATTTTTTTTATCGCAATACGCTGAAAAAATTGATTCAATTTTGCAAATCAATTTATTTTGCTGATTTTTTGTCCGCAACTCTTGACATTTCACTTGCTTATGCAGTATATTAGTTTTTGTCGGGTGAATCAATTTTTGTTTTAGCAAAATCAATTCCGCGGGACAGCATTAATGACAAATAAGGAATAAAAAATGAAATTCAGACGTTTCACATTGATCGAATTGCTGGTCGTTATTGCCATCATCGCAATATTGGCGGCAATTCTGATGCCGGCGCTGAAATCCGCCCGTGACCGGGGCAAAGCGGCTAATTGTCAGAGCAATCTCGCCCAGTTTTCCAAAGGTCTGGAATTCTACCGGGGCGATAACGACGGCTACAACTGCTATGCTTATACCGTCGATGCCACCCCGAAAACCGGCAACAACGGTCCCAAACGTTATTTCAACTTCACCTTGGCGTCCTACATGGGAACTTCCCTGCGCTATCTTGAGGGCGGTTCCGGCAATAAAGCCACTGCTGATCTGATCAAATATTTCGTCTGCCCTGCGGTGACTGATCTGACGGTGATTTCCGGTTTGAATGGTTACCGCTGCAGTTACGTCGTCAATGCTTCCGGCGACAGTTACGGTACCGGCAGTCCGCCGAAAACCACCAAACTGCATATTTTTCCGGTTGCTGCCAGCGGTACCAACTGGCCGGGCATCCGCAATGACAAACTCCGGGAAACCTCTAAAATCATGGCATTTGTGGATGGCGGTCACCGTATTTCCGGCACGACCAATGCCAAAGATCAGTATATGGTGCATACCGGCCCCAAGAGCATCATGACCGAATGGCTCGCTGCCGACGGCAAAAGCGGCTTGAGCCAGCAGATGAACCAGCGCCACAATAAAGCGTGCAATATGGCTATGGTCGACGGTCACGTCGAAACACGCAAACTGACCCCGGGCGACCACATGCGTACCGAGGAATTCTGGGGTGCAGAGAAATTTCCGGGGCATAAATAATGGGTAATGTAAAAGAATTGTTTTTGGGGATATGCTGTGCCGCAGTGCTGATTATTTTCTGCTGTGCGGCGGCAAATATCCGCCGGGCGCACGAAGCCGCCTGCCGCAGCAATCTGCAGCAGGTCTATCAGATGGCACAGCGTTACTCCGCTGACAATGACGATTACATTCCGCGGATGCTGCAAAGGCGTTACCACCGGGGGACTTTCTGGTGCGATCAGGTCAAAATTTATGCAAAAGATTTCCGTTATTTCTACTGTCCCGCCGATGAGAAAAAGGGGCAGAAAGGGCTGAACCACGATGAATTGCTCCCCACCCGTTACGCCGGAGCGTACGTCAGTTACGGTATCAACGGTCATATCAGCGGAGTCCACAGACAACAAAGCCACCGGGAAAAAATCACCAACGTTGAAAATCCGGCGTATGTGCTTTATTTCGGCGATGCCAAAAACCGGATGCTCCGCTCCATCGGGCGCAACTGGGAAAGAGATTATTCCCCGGTACATGAAAACAGTATGCTTGCCGTGATGACCGACGGGCA
>SUVU01000159.1 GCA_015061865.1 Lentisphaerota bacterium | reverse complement strand
TTCCCGCTGTTGATCGCCACCGATGTTGCCGCTCGCGGTATCGACGTCAACGACCTGACCCATGTAATAAATTACTCCCTGCCCTCCAATGCCGAAACTTACATTCACCGTATCGGCAGAACCGGACGCGCCGGACGGCACGGTATTGCCGTAACATTTGTCACCCCGGGCGAACGGCGCAAAATCAAATTTATTGAAAAAGACATCGGCACGCCGATCCCGCAGAAAAAACTGCCGGAAATATCCGATATCATCAATGCCAAAAAAGAGAAATTTGCCGAGATGATCGCTTTGCTGATCGAAACCGGCGACGCGGCAGAATACCTGAACTTTGCCGAAGAACTCTGCACGCTGGGCAGCCATCCGGCTGAAGCATTGGCGGCGGTATTGAAAATGCACTTCAAAAATGAATTGCTGACCTCCAGTTACACTGAATTCGGTCAGAAAGAAAAAACTGAAGAGCGCGACATGAAAAAACTGTTGCTGTTTGCCGGACGTGCCGATGGGATTTCGGTACCGGCGCTGCTGGCAGAAATCTGCGAACGCACCGGGATCCGCAGCAATCAGCTGGGCAAAATCCTCTGCCGCGCCGACAAAACGTTTATTCACGCCGCAGAAAAAGATGCCGAAAAGATTTTAAAAGCTTTCAAAAACGATCCGGAATGGCACTTCAAATACGATGAACCCCGTGAAGAACGCCGCCGCAAAAAAGCCGAACGCAATTTTGAAAAAACTCCGGCAGAAAAAATGGCGGACAAACCGGCAGAAAAAGTCCGGCGCAAGAAAAAATCAGAGAAAAAATCCGTCCCGCCGCGCAAACCGCTCCGGGAGGAATTCTGGAGTTGGATCGGCGAACCGGAATAATCCTGAAAAAAATCATCAGCCTGCTTGAAATATTCCGGCGGCAGTATTAAGTTATACCGCAGAGAATACTTATTCCATAAAGGAAGGAGGCTGGCATGAAAAAATTATTTTTGACAGCATTGTTGGGCTGCGGTTTGTCAGCGTTTGCGGCTGATCCGTATTTTGACCAGGCAACCAAACACGTTGACTTCGGCGGCGAAATGCTGTCGTATCAGAACACCTCGGCGATTTCAGCAGAACTCAACTCGCAACTGCCGGAAATCTGTGCGGGATTTTGCAAAGATGATAATTCGGCGGTTTTGGCAAGCGACATATCCAAATTGATTCTGCGTTTATTGGATCTGTCCTCACTCCGGGCGGTTGCCGTCAGTTCCAAACAGATTGCTCCGGATGTTTTCGTATTCAAACAGGCGGTTATTTTCGATCCTGAAACAAAATCCATTCTGGTCAATCCGGCGAACCAAAACCGGATGCTTACCTGGCAGAATTTGCCTGCCGACACCCGTTTGGCGTTGGAAATCGACCTCAATATTCCCCATGCATGGAACAGGATCAAAAGCGAGATCGCCGCATCCGGAAATCCGGACATCCAGAAACTCCAAACTGCGCTTGATGAGTTGAAAAATAACGGTGTTGATCTGGATCAGATCCTCGACTCTGCCACCGGCAGATTCTCACTTCTTGTCACCGGCAATAATCTGCATGATCTGAATATCAGAGTCGTGATCCCCGATCAGAATAACCTGATCAGCAGTAAATTAAAACCGGTATTGCCGCCCCGCCCCGACAGCAACACGTTTGAAATCGTACTGGCGGCCAGAACCATTCAAGTCGTTTATGCAGAAAAGTCGATCGTGGTGGTCACCGATCCCAAATTGCTCGCCGCTCCGGAACGAACTCTCGTCTCGCTGCCGCAATTTCAGCAATTTGCCAAACAGCTGCCGGATTCAGGCTGCAATTATTTCATTATGAATATGCCGCAGGATGTGATGGATTTCATCAATCTCCTCAAACCGGAATTGCATCTTGATCTCAAACCGTTCTCATTTGTTGCGATCGGTTCAAAAATCCCCGGCGGCGAAAAACTCACTGTCGCCTCGGATTTTTCGCTGGTGCAAATGCAAATGCTGTGGATGCTGAAACCAATCCAAATGCTCCAGCAAGCAGGAGCATTTGCAGAATAATAACATAAGTTGCGGTCTACACCGGCTTATCACAGCGTAGTATAACGAAAACGGGCGGTAGTGTTTTCCACAACCACCCCGGACAACAATAACCAAAGAAGGTAATCCGAATGGGCAAAAAAATCATCTGGCAAGGCGGCACCCAGCTTGCTCCGGTACCGGTGGTACTGGTTGGTTGCGGTGACGGCAAGGATTTCAAATACAACCTCATCACTGTGGCGTGGGCGGGAACGCTGTGCAGCAATCCGCCGACTATCGGCATCGGTGTCCGTCCGGAGCGTTATTCGCGCGGTTTGATCGAATCTACCGGAGTGTTTACGGTAAATATGCCGACGGCGGCAATGGCGGAAAAAGTCGACTATTGCGGCGTGGTTTCGGGCCGGGATGTGGATAAATTTGCCCAATGCGGTTTCACCGCCCAGCCTGCATCCAAAATCGCCGCGCCAATCGTTTCCGAGTGTCCGATTGCGCTGGAGTGCCAGTTGAAACACACCCTCAACCTCGGTTCGCATTTGCTTTACATCGGCGAAATCGTCGCGGTACAGGTCGAAGCGGCTCTGGTGGATGAAAAGAACCGCTTTGACATCGCCAAAGCCGACTTGCTGGCATACGCCCACGGCAATTATTTCTCCCTCGGCGAATCGCTGGGAACATTCGGCTTTTCGGTAAAAAAATAAGAAAGCAAGTGAGAAAAAAACTCCTTTCCAGTGAAAAGAAGTTTTTCCTTTCTCTCAAACATCTCCCTTATCGGGAACAAGGGCGTTTACAAAAAACTTTACGCGCAAATCAATACACAAAAAACCTCCGCAGTGGTAATTCACTGCGGAGGTTTGACTTTTAACAGTTCAGAAACTTCTGATTATTTGTCAAAAGCGTGACCGGCACTGCCGAGCACTTCGCGGTTTTTGCGCATGTACAGCTCTTTGAGAGAGGTACGGGCGGGACCGAGATATTTGCGCGGGTCAAATTCTTCCGGTTTGTCGTTGAAAACTTTGCGGATCGCCGCAGTCATCGCCAGACGGCCGTCAG
>SUVU01000044.1 GCA_015061865.1 Lentisphaerota bacterium | reverse complement strand
CCGATCTTTGCCACCCCCAACAACCATCCTTTCAACACGTTGTGGGTAAAATCTGTTCAGGCGTGGAGTGACAGTCACCGGCTCATGCGGCTGGCATCACTGCTTGCCGGTTGCGGAGCGATGGTTTTCGGTGCGCTGACGGCACGGCGGATCTACGGCAAATGCGCCGGACTTTACACGTTGGCGGCGCTGGCATTTCTGCCGCCGTTTCTGGCGGCGGGCAGCACCGCCAGAGGGTACGCCGGACAACTGTTTTTGCTCACATTTTTCACTTACAGCCTGCTCCGCTGCCGCAAAGGTGACATTCTCTGGACCATAATGGCAGCACTCAGTGCGGCGGCGGCGACAGCGGCTCTGCCCAGCAGCATCCTGTTTCTCGCCCCGACCGGCGGATTTTTCCTCGGCACGATGCTGGAAAAACGGAAGTTGTGCCGGGTACATTTGTACTCATTCGGGGCGGCGGTGATATTTGCGCTGTGGTGGTATGTCAGAAACTGGGATTTATTTCTGGAAACGCAGAAATTCGCCGTCCCGCTGGACAGCTGGCAGCACATATATAACTGGCTGGCGGACGTCCTCGGCGGCAACGGGATCTTATTGCCGGTCATATTGTTGACCGTGGTGCTGAAACGGCGGCGCATCATGACTTGGGGAATACTGTTGACACTGGTGTTCCCGCTGGCGGCGGCGTGCGCCAGCGGGGCGGCACCGGCACGGGTCTACCTGCCCTGTGCGGCGGCGGCGGCGCTGCTCTGCGCTCCGGCGGCAAAAAGTTTCCGCAAAAGCTGGTTTTTTCTGGCATTGGCGGGGCAGTTTCTGATTTCCCTGCCGCTGTATCCCGGCGACCGGGTGCTGGAGAACGCCGCCCGCAACGCCGCCGGCAGCCGGATCACAGTTTTCACTCCGACCGACAGTTACATCATCCGGTACAATTATCCGGAAGTGTGCCGGAATATCCCCCGTCAGCTGCGCCATACCGAAGTTCAACCGGAACTCACCCTCGCCCTGGTAAAAAGTCCCGGCGCCGTCTCCGGCATCGACAGCAAATACAATACCGTGACGTGGCAGCTGCCGCAAGCACCGGCAGAGCGCAGCGGCATTACCGCATTGCGCTTGAAGCGCAATCACATCCTGCGCCCCGGCGAAGTTGGTTTCATCATCCTGCCGCCGATGCTGAAGCACCATATCGAATGGGTTTTCAGCCGGCTTCACGGAGTGGAGATTTTGAACCTGAACGGCTGGATGGCAGTGCCGCTGTCGGGACAAAAAGGCGAAAAACTTTATTATATGATTTTAGCAGTAAAGTCACCCGGTGCCCGTTTTTTCCCGAAAATAATTCCGCTTTACACGATCAGTGATTGAAAAAAACCTGCTTTGACCGTATATTATCTGCATTATGAAAAATTACTCTCATCTCGAAATCCTTGATACCACGCTGCGTGACGGCGAACAGACTCCGGGAGTGAGTTTTTCCCCGCAGGAAAAACTCGACATCGCCCGGCTGCTGCTGGCACGTCTGCACGTTGACCGGCTGGAAATCGCCAGCGCCGGAGTTTCCGACAGCGAAGCGGCGGCAGTGCGGGATATCGTCCGGTGGGCAGAGAATCATAATTTTGCCGGCAATCTGGAGATCCTCGGTTTCATCGACGGCGGCAAATCCATCAACTGGATCCGCAACACCGGCGCCAATACGGTCAATTTCCTTGCCAAAGGCTCCCCGGAACACTGCCGCAAACAATTGCGCAAAACGCCCCGCCGTCATATTGACGATATCGTCCGGGAAATTACCGATGCCGCCGCTGTCGGGATGAATATAAATCTTTATCTGGAAGCATGGTCAGAGGGCATCCGGCAGGATTTCCCCTATATTTGCGAATTATTGAAAAGCATTGCCGGTCTCCCGGTCAAACGGGTCATGCTGGCTGATACGCTCGGCACCCTGTCACCGCAGGAAACAGAAAAATACCTGCAATGGATGCTGGCGGCGTTCCCCGATATGCAGTTTGACTTTCACGGTCACAATGATTACGGTCTGGTCACTGCCAACAGCCTTGCCGCCGTACAGTGCGGAGTTTCCGGCATCCACACCACCATCAACGGCCTGGGCGAACGTGCCGGCAATCAGCCGCTGGCACAACTGGTCGTGGCGGTGCATGATTTCACCTGCCGCCGCACCCGCATCGCTGAAAAAGAATTGCAGCACGCTTCGCAGATCGTCCAGTCTTTCTCCGGCAAACGCTGTCCGTGGAATATGCCGGTGGTCGGCAGTGACGTCTACACCCAGACTTGCGGAGTCCACGCCGACGGCGATAAAAAAGGCGGTTTGTATATGAATCGCCTGCGCCCGGAGCGTTTCGGCAGGCAGCGGGATTATGCGCTGGGCAAACTTGCCGGCAAAGCCTCGATCGAGAGCAATCTGGAGGAAATGGGACTCAATGCCGGTTTGAGTGCCGAACAGAAACAGCTGCTGCTGGATGAGATCGTCCGCATCGGGGAGAAAAAGAAAACTGTTTCCCCGGCGGATCTGCCTTACATCGTCGCCGGGATCAAAAAAAGTCCGCTGAATAAAATTCTGCAGATCACAGTGGCGGATTTCAACACCAAACTGCACGGCATCGCCGGTTCACATGTTGAGATCGAATACAACGGTCAACGCACCAGTGCCTCCGCCAAAGGCGACGGCGGTTACGATGCGTTTGTCAAAGCGTTGAAAAAATGTCTGAAAGTTTTTCAATTGCCCATGCCGAAACTGCTGGATTACGAGGAGCGCATCCCCCCCGGCGGCAGAACCGATGCGCTGGTCGAAACCACGATCACCTGGAGTTTCAAAGGCAAAACCCATATCACCACCGGCGTGGACAGTGACCAGCTGCTGGCGGCAGTCGCCGCCACTGAAAAAATGTTGAACTTCATGGTGCAGTAATGGGAAAATTCTATCTTGTCTCCGGCGACGATGATTTCGCCAGAAAACGGTGCGCCCGGGAAACTGCCGCCATGCTGTGCGGTTCCGACGACCCGGAATCAGCAGATTGCATGGAGGTGATCCCCGGTGATCTGCCGGAGCTGAAACCGGAAGAGCTTGCCGGACGTTTCATTGAGGCTTTGCGTACCCCGCCGTTTCTCTGCCCGCAAAAAGTCGTCTGGATGCGCCATCACCCGGATTTGGATTACTTTGCCACCGGTGCTGCCGGAGCAGTGGAACTGGCAGAAGTGCTGTCATCTCCCCTGCCCGATGATATTGCCGTCCTGATCGACGGGCCGGGGCTGGACAAACGCAAAACGGTATTTAAAAACTGGGTCAAAGCCGGTGCGGCAGTCGAAATTTTCACCATTGCCAAAAGCACCGACCGCAATTTTGCCGAGACCCGCCGCGGGGTATTGAATGAATTCACCCGCAAATCCGGCAAACGGCTGCGCCCGGATGCCATGCAGTACCTGACCGAAGTGATCGGCGGCGATTCCGGAAATCTTGCCAGTGAACTGGAGAAATTGCTCTGTTTCGCCGGAGATGCCCCCGAAATCACCCTCGCCGACTGCCGTACCATCGTCAGCCGTACTCCCGAAGCGGTGATCTGGGAGTATACCGATGCCATCCAGCGCCGTGACCGTACTGCGGCATTGCAGATGCTGGAAACGCTCAACGCCCAGAATGAACCGGGACTGGAATTGAAACTGATCGCCATGCTCTCCAACAGTTTTCAAAAACAACTCAATACCAAAATGGCAATGCAGGAGTTGAATATCACCCGGGTAAATCCCGCCACGTTTGACCACATCCCGGAAGATTTGCGGGCGCAGTATCCGGATAATCCGCTGCTGAAACTGCATCCGTACCGGGCGTTTAAAATGTGTGAAAGTGCCGCCAGACTCAGCGGCGGCGAAGCGGCTCAGAAACTGACTTTGATCCGCAACACGTCCCGGGCGCTGGTTTCCGGCGGCGGTACTCCGCGCATCCTGCTGGAACAGTTGACCATCAAACTAACCTCATAATATATCGAAAGGACGATCAAATGAGAACGCATGCGATGGGAGAAATGACCGTAAAAGAAATACGGGAGTATTTGAAACACAATCAAACGATCATTTTTCCTTATGGAGTGGTGGAGCAGCACGGTTATCATCTGCCGCTGAGCATGGATATCCACAATGCGGAAGTGCCGGCTTTTGAACTGGCGGAAAAACTGGACTGCATTGTGGCTCCGACGTTGAATTACTGCTTTTCCGGCGGTCAGCTGCCGGGGACGATCAACGTGCGTCCGACGACATTCTGTGCGATGGTCTGCGATATTGTGGAAGCACTGGCAAGGATGGGTTTTAAGAACATTCTGATCTATCCCGGTCACGGCGGCACGGAAAGTCTCGCCCAGCTCAAAGAAGCTCTGCGGATTTTGAAGTGGCTGAATCCGCAGCTGGAAGATATTATGATCATGATCCTGCGCCGGGGTGATTTCTGGCGGCGGCCCAAAGAAGAAAACCAGACCGGTTCGGACTTCCACGCCGGAGATGCTGAAACTTCTCTGATGCTCGCCTACCGCAACCATCTGGTGCAGATGGATCAGCTGGAACTTGATGAACCGGAGATCGCTGAAAAAATGCGCCATGATCCGGATTTTTACCAGCTCTGTACCACTTTAAGCGGTCAGCCGCAGGAGATCATGACCACCCGGCAGCGGCCGGAAGTAAAAGTCGGTGTCATGGGCTACCCCGAATTTGCCTCTGCGGAACGCGGGATGGAAAACGTGAAAAATGCCATTACGCCGATGGCGGAAATGGTCAAAAAAGCCATTGCCACTGCCGATGCCAACCGCAAATCCGGCAAGCGCATCGAAGTCATTTCCCCGGCGCTGGATGCCGGTTCATTTATGAAAAATTCCAAATCCAAAGGCTGAGCAAACAGCATTATGATCAGCTGAACAGCGGCAGATCAGCAAATTCATCTCCGGTATCAACGACAGCGGTACCGGAGTTTTTTTCTGCCAGAAACTCATCCAGACTGACGATTTTCACCCCGGCTTTGCGGGCGTTGCGCAGTTTGGTACTGGAGTCATTGACATCAGCGGCGACCAGCAAGGTCAACGCCGCCGTCACACTGTCCACCGCCCGGAATCCGCGTTCAGCGGCGAGTTTTTCATAAAACGACCGCTTTTCAGGCATTTTGCCGGTGAAACAGATCGTGGGTTTCTCCTCACTGCTCTCACTGCGGCGCAGGGAAACGGCGCCGAGCAATTCATCCAATTCTCCGGCACGCGCTGCCATCGCCGAACTGACCGCTGCCGCCCGTTCCGGGCCGATGCCGGGGATTTCCGCCAGTTTTTCCGGCGGCAGTGTCCGCAACTGATCAAACGGATACTTCGCCAGCATGAGTTTGGCGATATTCACCCCCACATTGGGGATATTCAATGCCGCCAGCAGCTGAAAGTCATCCACCACCCGGGCTTTCTGGATCTCTTTGATCAAATTGGCGGCACTTTTCCCGGCGAATCCGTCGATTTTAAGCACATCCAGCGGTGTCAACTCAAACAAATCCCGCAAGTGGCGCACCCCGCAATGGCTGATAAGTTTCGCCACTGTCGGTTCGCCGAGGCGCTCGATCCCCAGATTCCGGATCGCCGCCGCCAGCAGCTGCAGCCGGGAACCGGGACATGCCTCATTGGGGCAGCATAATTCCGGTCCGCGCCGCACCAGACGGGTTTGACACGCCGGACAATTCTCAATAAACGGCGACCGCCGTTGGCTCCCGGCTTCCCGCGAAGCGATAAACGGGATCACATCCCCGGCTCGCTCCACCATGACCGTATCGCCGATCATCAGATCCATGTCGATGAGGTTCTGGGCGTTGTGCAATGATGCCCGTTTGATGGTGATGCCGGATAACTCCACCGGCTCCAGCAGCGCCACCGGGGTCAGACAGTTTTTGCCGAAACTCCACTCCACATCGAGCAATTTGCTCTGCACACTGCGGTTGGTGAATTTGTAGGCGATCTCCCCTCTGGGATGGTGGGCGGTACTGCCCAGCGAAGCCCGGAAAGCGGCGTCAGCAAATTTCAGCACGATCCCGTCCATCGGATACGGCAAAGCGGCAAAACCGGCTTTCAGCTCCTCCCATTGTTCCGCCAGTGCCGCCACTGTGACCGGCTTGGAGATCAACGCATAATCGACCAGAGTCAATTTGGCGTGCTGCATCAGCATTTCGGTAATATCTTTCAGCCCCATGATCCCGGCAACAGCGTTGCGGGGATTTTTGTAAGTGCCGCCGTCTTTTTTGCGGATATTGGCGTAGATCGTGCGGAAATCATCGTCACGGATCACGATTTCGCCCCGTGCCGGACGGTCAACTCTGCCGGTATAACCGGGGGCTTCCAATTCGATCAAAGGCAGTTTGCCGGAAATATCCTCCCCCGTTTCTCCGTCGCCGCGGGTGGCGAGGATCACCCCGTCAAAACTGGCGGAAATACCATCGTATTTCGGCTCCACGAGCAGTAATTCCTCCTCACTGCGGCAGTATTTGTGCGCCCAGGTGAGCAACTCCTCCAGCGAATAGGCTTTATCCAGCGACAGCATCGGCGTCCGGTGGCGCACTTTGCCATCGCCGGAAACCACCGGCGCATTGACTCTGCTCAATAACGGATGTTCCGGATCGAGCTGCCGCAATCTTTCGGTGATCCGGTCGTATTCGGCATCGCTGATCTCCGGAGCATTCAGCTCCCAGTATTGCCGGTCGTGATAGGCGAGCAGTTCCGCCACGGCGGCGGCATTCATCGTCTCCAGCTGATAATTGAGATGATCCATTTTTCTATAATCCAGTTTTTATTCACAAAAATCACGTTAAAATATAGCTCTTGCCGTTGAATTTTTCAAACATAAAATGTATATTATTGTAACTGTGTATACAAAAATTCCAAATGAGGGAAATATTATGGCTAAAGAATTCAATGTCGCAATCGCCGGTGCCACCGGTGCAGTTGGTGTGGAAATGCTTAAAACGCTGGAAAAACGTAATTTTCCGGTCAAAAATCTGAAATTGCTCGCCTCTGCCCGTTCTGCCGGCAAAACCATGCAGTTCAAAGGCGAAACTCTCGTTATCGAGGAGATGACTCCGGCCTCTTTCAAAGGCATTGATATCGCGCTTTTCAGTGCCGGCAGCGGAATTTCCAAAGAATACCGTCAGATCGTCGTCGATGCCGGTGCGGTGATGGTGGATAACTCCAGCGCCTTCCGCATGGAGGATGACGTGCCGCTGATCGTGCCGGAAGTCAATGCCGCCGATGTCAAAAATCATCATGGCGTCATCGCCAACCCCAACTGCACCACGGCGATCATGCTCGTCGCAGTCGCTCCGCTGCACCGGGCGAAAAAATTGCGCCGTCTGGTGGCATCCACCTATCAGGCCGCTTCCGGTGCCGGTGCCAAAGGCATGGCGGAACTTATCGAACAGACCCGTCAGATCCTCAACGGCGAAGCCATTGAGCCGAAAGCATTTGCCCACCGCATCGCTTTCAACCTGATCCCGCACATCGACTCTTTCGCCGACAACGGCTACACCAAAGAAGAGTTGAAAATGGTCTACGAATCCCGTAAAATGCTCCATTGCGCCGATTTGCCGATCAGCTGCACCAGTGTCCGTATTCCGGCACTGCGCGCCCACAGCGAATCGCTGAATCTGGAGTTTGAAGAAGAGATCACTCCGGCAGAAGCCCGTGCCATTCTGGCGGCGGCTCCGGGCGTGACCGTCGTCGACGATCCGGAAGCCAAACTCTATCCGATGCCGGTCGATGCCACGGAAAAATATGACGTCCTTGCCGGACGCATCCGTCAGGATATTTCCCGCAGCGACAAACGCGGTCTGGAAATGTTTGTTTCCGGCGACCAGCTGCTCAAAGGTGCGGCACTCAACGCAGTTCAGATCGCCGAATTGCTCTGAGTCTGACCATGAAAAAATTCCGGACAACCTGGTGGACGGCTCTGATTGCACTGGCTTGTGCCGGCTGCAGTTGGGGCGTTCCCTGTGGTACTCCGGAAGAAAAATCCGCCTTTGATACCGCCGCGGCTCATCTGGATCGCGGCGGTATGGAGTATGCCATATTCACCGGGAAACATCTGAACCGGACATTTGACCGCCTCCGGCAGGATGCGGAACGCTCCATTTGGGAAGAATCCTCGCCGCATCCGGAAAAAATCGATGCTCAAAAGCAGTTGACGATTTTCCGGATGGTATGGCAGCTCTGCGGTTTTGAACAGCTGCAGGCGGCGGGATTCAGTTCCAAAACGCTTGACCTCAACCCTTACGGGGAAAACTTCAAACACTCCAAAGTCTTTCTGGCGCTCCCGCCGGATGACCCCGGATTTCTGAATTCATTTTTGGGCGGCAATGATTTGCCGGTCAAAGAATTGTTTGGAAATTTGCCGCAGGAAACGATTTTTGCCGCCGGTGCCGCACTGGATCCGGATGCAATTTTTCAGGCGTTCAAACGTGCCGGCAGCTGGGGCGAAAACACCGCATTGGCGCTGGCAGATGCCATGCCGCTGGAGGAGTTGCGCACACTCAAAGGCGTATGGCAAATCGCCGTTTTGGATAAACGTTTCCAAGCGGTGCGATTGATCATCCCCACCAACAGCAAATTGCTGACCGAAATGATCAAAAAAATGCTCCCGGCAGCGGTAGTGATTCCGGAAAAAGATCGGTTGACCGTCTACACTTCGCCGGCGGCACAGCAAATTTTTCAGCGCGATGCCCTGAAAATGCACGAACGGGGCGATTTTGAGATGCTGACCGGCGGCATGCCGGATGAGGGCGTGGCGTATGTATTCGGCAGCAAAGAATTTTCCGACAGAAAAAACGATTTGGATCTCTACTCGGTCACGACCCGTAACGACGATGGGATCCTGCTCCTCGCCAACAGTCATGACAGCGTGTTGCAGATCATGTCGGATGCCTTGATATTTGCGCTCAGCATCTATTGCACTGAAAATGACGCCCCGCAAGCCGCCACTCCGGCTCCGGCAAAACCGGGAAACGCTTCTCCGGCTCCGGCAAAACCGGTTCCGCACGGCATGGCGGCACTGCAAATACTCGCCGCCAATCGTGACAACTGGTCAGCAACTCCGGGATTTCCGGGCTTGCAAGCCACATTCAAAAACCAATTGCCCGTCCAGCTGGCACAACAGCGTAATGCGAAACCCGGGGCAGATAATTGTGCAGTGCTGTATTTCGGCAAAAGCGCCCAGGTGACTCATCCGCTGGCAATCAGCCGCCCGCAAAGCAATGCCGACACGTTTCTGGTGTTGTATAATAACGGAAAAATTGAAACTTATCAGTTGGCAAAAGCCGACTCGTGCCGCCGGATCGTCAGTTTTCTGCACACATTGCACCGGTGGGAGGAGGCGGATTTTCAGCGTTTGATCGCTTTGGCAGAAAAATTTGATCAGAAAAAAATAAAATAGCAACCGGAGATACAAGATGTCTACGTCTCAAGGTCCTCAAGAAAAAAATTTCAATACTGAACTTGCAGAAATCATCGACCGCTGTTCGTCGTCGCTTTCGTTTGACGATGTTACCCGGCTCAACGCCATCCGGCTGGAATTGCTCCGCCGCTACATCGACCGGCAGGCGAAAAATATCCGCACGGAAACCTGGGACAAAATTTATCCCCTGCTCAAACCGTTTCTGGAAGGGCCGGAGCCGATCAAATCCGCCCCGCCGTGCATCGGCGGCACTTACCGCCGCCACCCCGAACTGGTCGAGATGAAAAGTGAACAGAAAGTCCTGCTGGATGAATTTGCGATTTTCAGCGATGCGGAAAAGAAAAAAATCATTAAACACTTTGCCGCCGCACTGGAAACTCCGGCGGCACCGACGAAGTATTCCAGTTTGAACCACGATGAAAATGCCCTGATGGGCAATTTTCTGGCGCTGACTAAGGAACAGCAGGATGAAATGCTTGCGGAGCTGACGCAGCAAGCCACCGCCGAAGTCCGCCGTCAGCGCAAAGAACTTTTCTGATATGACCGCAACTCGATTCCGTTATCCGGACGGGGCATTGATAATGGCGCCGTTATCGGGCTTCACCGATCTGGCCTACCGCCGTGCCGCCCGCCGGGGCGGGTGTGTCTACTCTTTTACGGAAATGGTCGATGCCGCCAGTCTGGCATACGCCAACGGCGGCGGGGAAACTTTGCTGCTGCGGGGGGATGAGGAAGAATTTTTTGCCACCCAGCTGGTCGGTGCGGATGAAGAATTATTGAAACGTGCCTGCGAAAAGCTCAACAAAAGAGACTTCACGCTGCTGGATTTCAATTTAGGCTGTCCGGTTCCCAAAGTCGTCCGCAAAGGCGCCGGGGCGGCATTGGGGCAAAATATCGCCCATGCCCACCGCTGTTTCGCCGTACTGGCACGGGAAAGCCGTTTCCAACTCACTGCCAAAATGCGGATCCTCTCGGAAACTGATCCGGCGCCCACGCTGGAACTTTGTGCCGGATTAGTGGAACTCGGCGCAACGGCATTGACCATCCACGGCAGAACCCGGGAACATTTTTATACCGGAGAAATCAGTTACGATATTATCGCCGCAGTGAAAAACGCCTTCCCGGATATTCAAATCATCGCCAATGGCGGGGTCAATTCGCCGGAAACTTACCGCACCATGCGCGCCCGCACCGGCTGTGATCTGATCATGCTGGCGCAGGGGATCATGGGAAATCCGTGGCTGTTCCGGGAATTGGACGGCACTCATCCGGAACCGCCCACACTTGACGAGTGGCACGACATGGTAAAATTCCACGTCAGCGGGATGATAGCGCTGTACGGTGAAGTTTCCGCCCTGCGGCAGGCACGGAAAATCGTCCACGATTACCTGAAAGGGCGGGGATTCCCGGCATCTCTCCGTGCCGAAGCCTCACAATTGTCCACGTTTGAGGATTTGGAGCGATTGCTTGCCCATGCCGTTCCGGCGGCGGTGACGACTTCAGGGCGCCGGATCCTTTAACGGCTTATCATCCGCCGCCGGAGTCAAATTCGCCGCATCCTGCACCGGAATACGGCGCATATAGCACAACGCATAAAAAATCTCTCCGGCTTCAGGAGCATCCTGCGCACGGCAGGCGGAAAGCATCTGCCATTTGAACCGGGCGCTGATGATGCTGAACGGGTAATTGCGACATTCCGCACGCATATTTTCCAATGCGGCATCGTAATTGCCCAGTTGAAATTCACACATGCCCCGCAATCTGCGGGCATGGCAGTAATTTTCCAGTTTCTGCCGTTGCAGTTCCTCCAGCAATATCCGGGCGTAATGCACCCTGCCGGCGAGCAATTCCTGTTCGGCAAGCATATAGAGCGTATGCGGTGTTTTTTCGTACTTCAAACTCCGGCGCCAGTGCGCTCCGGCTCCGGCGGTATCGCCTTTAAGTATCGCCAGTTCCCCCTGCCGCCGGGCAGCTCCCGCCCGGTAGTGGCCAAGCGTTATTCCGCAGGCGGCGATCAGCAGTGCGATCCCGGCGACATGCCGCCACAGCGGTATTGCTGCCGACGGCGCCGATGCCGCCGGTGCGGCGACGATCCCGGCACAGGTCAACGCCCACAGCGCTCCGATAACGACCGCACAATGCATATCAAATTGAGCGCACCCGAACAGCACCGCAAATATCCACAGCGCCAGTTTATCCCGATCGTCATTCACCGGGCGGCGCAGTACGGTAAAGAGCAATACCGCCAGAAAAATCCCTCCGGCAATGCCGTAGTAACAGAGAAAATTCAGGACTTCATTATGCGGATGCGGGTGCCACACCGCCGCATGAGGCGTAAAATAATATTTTTCCGGCAGAAACTCCAGTATCCGGTTGCCGAACTGCCCGAATCCGGTCCAGATCTCACTGCCAAACATCGCCCATGCTCCTTTCCAGAGCTGCAAGCGGCTGTTCGCAAAATCAGCATAACTCAACACCGCCGCAAATCCGGCAGCAGCGCCGATCGCACCGCCAATAAAACACCGCCGCTGCCATATTTCCGGCGCCAGAATTTTTATCAGCAATACCATCACTGCCGCCGCCACTGCCGCCTGTGCGCCATACGAAAACTGTTCCGGATAAATACCGTATATCACCGCCATCATCAGCATAACTGCTGCAATGGCAACATATTTCCACCACCGGCAATATTTTTTCAGCAAAAAAAATCCCCCCGGCAATAATGCGAATAACACCCCCTGTGTCCAGTTCCAGTTCCCGGTCAAACCGGTAAAATATTCTGAAGTAAATCCGCTGACCGCCAACAACAGCGCTGTCACCGCCGCCGCCACCGGCAAAATCAGTTTGAATTCCGCTTTCAACACTGCCCCGACCGTCGGAGCCAACACCCAGAACAGCGTCATTCCGACACCGGAACCATTCATATTGCCGCCCGCCCAATGTCCGGCGGCGACCGCCAGCAGCAATACTTGCGCCGCCCCGAAAATCTGCCAGCTGCGTTCCCGGTACAATTCAACAATACCGCCGCACCACACCAATATCGCCGCCGCCAATACTGCCAGCACCGGCAATGTCACCGCTTCGGCGACTCCATACAGCGGCACCGGATTTCCGGTGAGCCGTCCGAATGACAGCGGGGAAGCAAAAAGTGCGGAAACCAACCACAATACCGCAGTTGATCTCCGCACTGTTATCACCAATTTATCCGGTTTGTCCATCGTCATTTTTTGACCAGCCGCCGGATGTCTTTTTCCGTTTCCCGCCGCCGGAGCGTTTCCCGCTGATCGGCATGAGTTTTACCCTGACAATAAGCTATTTCCACTTTCACCAGCCCCTGATGCAGATAAAAGCGCAACGGGATTATCGTGCCGCCTTTAGTGCCGAGCCACTGGGATAATTTCAAAATCTCCCGTTTGTGCAGCAGCAGCCGGCGCACCTGTTTGGTGTTGTGGTTGAAGCGGTTGCCGAAATCATAACCGGCGATATGCACATTGTAAAGCAGCGCCTGATTATTCTCGATTTTGACAAATCCCTCCTGCAGCTGGATCGCTCTGGCACGGCAGCTTTTCACTTCGGTACCGACCAGCTGGATGCCCGCCTCAAAACGTTCCAGCACGTTGTAGTCATGAAACGCTTTGCGGTTGGTCGCCAGTGTGGGGTCTTTGGGATCCTGACGCGGCATGGATCACTCACCTTTCAGAAAACGTTTGGCACGTTCAGCAAATTCCTGCTGCCGCCGGTGATTTTTCTCGCTCAAAGAATCATTGAATTTTTTCAGCAATGCCAACTGTTCTTTGGACAATCCGGTCGGAGTTTCCACCAGGATCCGGATATGCAGATCGCCTCTGCCGCCGCCGCGCAGTGACGGTACGCCTTTGCCTTTCAGCCGCAGTACCGTGTCGCTTTGAGTACCGGCAGGGATCCGGATTTTAGTTTTGCCGCTGATCGTCGGGACATCGACTTCGCCGCCTGCCGCCGCTACCGCAAACGGCACCGGCACTTCGCAGAGCAGGTCATTGTCTTCCCGGAGAAAAACTTTGCTCTCCCGCACCCGGATGACCACATAGAGGTCTCCGGCCGCACCGCCGCGCAAACCGGCGCCGCCTTTGCCGGGGACCCGCAGCTGGGAACCGGTATCGACCCCGGCAGGCACATGGATCTGCAACGGCGCAGAAACCCGCACCCGGCCCTGTCCACGGCACTTCTGGCACGGTTTTTCGATCACCTGTCCGGTACCGGAACATTGCGGACACGGCTGGCGCACGCTGAAAAATCCCTGCGAAATATTCAAACTCCCGCTGCCGCCGCACCGGGCGCAAGTTTTTTTGCCGCTGCCGGGTTCACAACCGCTGCCGGCACATTTATCGCACGTTTCCTGACGGGTAAGGTCGATTTTCTGATCGGCGCCGTACATGGCATCCTCGAAATCGATCGTCAGATCGTAACGCAAATCTTCACCGCGCCGGGGCGCATTGGGATCAGAACGTCTGCCGCCGCCGAAAAGGTCCTCGAAACCGAAACCACCGCCGCCGCCACCGAAAAACTGGCTGAATATATCCTGCGCCTGCTGATAATTGAATCCGCCTGCACCGCCGCCGCCACCGCTGCGGGTATACGCATCATGACCGAACTGATCATACTGACGGCGTTTATCAGGGTTGCTCAAAGTTTCGTATGCGGCGGAGACCTCTTTGAACTTCTCCTCCGCCTCTTTGTTGCCCTGATTTTTGTCCGGGTGGTATTTGACCGCCAATTTGCGGTACGCTTTTTTTATTTCGTCGGCAGTGGCATTTTTGCTCACGCCGAGTGTTTCATAAAAATCTGCCATATTCAAACGTCACTCCTCTGTTTTTTCCGCTTCCGGAGCAGCTTTACCGGCGGAAACGGTGACCCGGGCGGGGCGGAGCAGTTTTTCACCGATCTTGTAACCGCAATTCCACTCGCTGATAATGACATCTTCCGGGACATCATCCGAGGGCATTCTGCCGACGGCATCGTGCAGATCGGGATCAAATTTCTCGCCCACTCCGGAAAATTTACGAACTCCCATTTCAGCCAGCGCTTTATCAAATTCGGCGATGATCATGCTCAAACCCTGTTTCAACGCCTCCAAGTTATCAGATTTTTCCGCCGCCACGCCAGCCATGCCCAGATAATCTGCCACCGACAGAAACGGCATCAGTGTTCCGGCGACCGCCTGACTTCTGGCGTCGCTGATATCACGGGCGGCACGTTTGCGGAAATTCTGGTACTCTGCCTGCAAATAGAGATATTTCGCCTGCTGTTCCGCAAGTTCGAGCTGCAATTTTTCCAATTCAGAAACTTCCGGAATTTCAGTTGCGGTATTTTCAACGGCTTCTGCTGCCGGAGTCTCTTTTACATCCTTCTTTTTACTCATAAAATACTTCCTTATTTTTCTTGACCATACAAAATATATAATATACCATTTCCGGCGGATTTTACAACTTTTTTTCCATCAAAATACAGTCAGGATCAAGCCTAAAACGATCATCACGGTCCCGATGATTTTGGGCAGAGTCAATTTCTCATGGAGAAATACCACCCCCAATATTACCCCGACCGGTAAACTCATCTGCCGGAACGCCTGCAAAAAACTGACGTTATCCACAAATCCCATCGCCGCCAGCACCAGAAAATATGCCGCACCGGAAAATAATCCGCACAAATACGGCGCCGGTGATTTCAAATTTTTGCGGAATAATTCCACCCGTTCCCGACCGGAAAACAGCACCAGTATCAGCAACGCCAGCGCCACCCCCGTTTCCATCAGAAACAAGTACAGCCCCAATTCAGAAATTTTACTCGCCGCAGCCACTTTCATAAGCTGCGCCGTTGCCACTTTATCCACCACCGTATAACCGGTCGTCCCCAGTGCCGCCAGCAGGATAAAACCCGACACTGACTTGACGAATTCACGCCATTTCAAGTTTCCGAAACTGCTCTGCGGCAGAATTATACACCCCAGCGCCACCACTGCGAACCCCGTCCATGCCGTCCACTCCGGCACGGCTCCCAGCCCGAAAAGCAGCGTCACCAGCGCCACCATCAGCACCGGCAGCGCCCGTGCCAGCGGATACGCAATGGAAATATCCTGTTTTTTATACGCCCCCGCCAATCCGATGGCATAAATCACTTCAAATGCCACACTGCCTGCCAGCAGCAGCCAGAATTTCCAGCCCAACTCTCCCCAGGCGACCGGAACAATAAATACAAACGGGATCGTCAGCAATGCAACAGTGCCGTTGGCAAGCACAAAAAACGCTTTCGACGGGCGGTTTGCTTTGCTTAAAAAATTCCACCCGGCATGCAGAAACACCGAAAGCAAAATCAATAAAAATGCAGTTTTACCCATTATTCACCTCATTCATACTTTCTTATAATATAACACGTCCCGGCATCTTTTTCCATTACTCAATGCCGGGACGCAGAAAATATCTGTCAGCTTTTAATGTTACTTTTCAGCAAAACATTTTTTGAGATGTTCCTCATCCGGCGGCGCCGTCAGCAAACTTACCACCACCAATGTCACCAGTGACAGCGGCAGCGCATAAACAAACGGATCGACATAGGGCCACGGATGGGCGGAGATCAATTCGGTTTTGCCGGTCAGCAGCTTGCAGATCCCGAGCATGGCAGACTCTTTTTTATGCAGAAACAGCAAGCCGAATGCCGACACCCCGGCACCCACAGCGATCGCCGCCCAAACTCCGGCTCTGGTGGCACGTTTCCAATAAAGCGCCGCCACATACGACGGCAGAAACGCCGCCGCACAAACCCCGAAAAAGATCGCCGTACCGCGCGCCACGATACCCGGAGGCAGAATCAGCGCAAAAATCAAACTCAATACGATCCCCAGACACACGCCGCTGCGGGTGACCAGCGTACTGGCTCCATTTTTGCTCAAATTACCGTAAATATCATGCCCGATCGAACTGCCGGTGACGTGAAACAAACTTGAGAGCGTGGACATCGCCGCCGACAGCATCGTCAGCGCAAACACATACAACACCGTCTGCGGCAACGCTTCACGAATGAAAATCGGAATGATCAGATCCGGATTGCGTCCGGCGATTTCGATTGCCAGAGCGCCGGATTTTTTGAAGAAAAAGACATTGCTCAGCGCCCCGATCATATACGCCGCCCCGGCAGTACAGAGGATAAAAAACGATCCCACCATCACCGCCCGGTGCAGTTCCCGGTCACTTTTTACCGTCATAAAACGCACCGCCAACTGCGGCTGCGCCAGCGCACCGATACCGACCCCCAGCATCAGACTGGATACCAGTGTCCACCACCAGACCGAATTGAATTCCGGCATGACCGTCCAGCCGCGGTGACCGAGGGCGTACTCCGCCGGCAATCTGTCCTGTACCAGCGGTGCCATATCGGTCAACGCCTGATGTGCCTCGACCAATCCGCCCAGTTGCCAGTAGCATGACAGCAGCAGCAGCAGCATCCCGCCGACCATGATGCTGCCGATCAGCGCATCGACATACATCACGCCCCGCAATCCGCCGAAAATCACATACACTGCCACCACTGCGGCAAATATTGCCAGCACCCAATGGTACGGCATTCCCATAACTTCCTGCAAAAAGCGCGCCCCGCTGATCAGCACCACGCTGGAATAAAGCGGGATAAACACAAATATCACAGCGGCGATAAAAATCTGCATCCGGCGGCTTTGGAACCGTCTGCCGATGAATTCCGGAAATGTCCTGGCATCCAGCGCCACCCCGATTTTTCGCGTTTTTTTGCCGAACCAGATGAATGCGACCACGATGCCGAAAGCAATATTCATAAATACCAGCCACATCAGCCCCATGCCGAATTCACCGGCGATCCCGCCGAATCCGACCAGCGCCGAGGTACTGATAAATGCCGCCCCGTAACTCATCGCCATCGCAAACGGATGCGCCGAACGCCCCGCCACCAGATAATCACTGCTGTCTTTGGTTTTGCGGAACCCCCGGAAACCGAGCCAGGTGATCGCCACCGCATAAATTATCAACAATCCGCCCATCAGAT
>SUVU01000043.1 GCA_015061865.1 Lentisphaerota bacterium | reverse complement strand
CTTACCGCTGATCCATGATCGCGGCCTGGGCGGCGGCAAGACGAGCCAGCGGCAGCCGGAAGGGGCTGCAGGAGACGTAGTTCAAGCCGGCGGCGTGGCAGAAAGCCACGGATTTCGGATCGCCGCCCTGTTCGCCGCAGATACCGATTTTGAGTTCCGGGCGGGTACGTCTGCCGTCTTCGACGGCGAAGCGGATCAGTTTACCGACGCCCTGGGTATCGATGCTCTGGAACGGGTCGGAATCCAGCAATTTTTTGCGGAGGTAATCCGGCAGGAACGCACCGATGTCGTCACGGCTGAAACCGAACGTCATCTGGGTCAGATCGTTGGTACCGAAACTGAAAAACTCTGCCACTTCCGCCATCTGATCTGCCAGCAGTGCGGCACGGGGGATCTCGATCATGGAACCGAGTTTGTAGGAGAGTTTATCTCTGCCGTATTTTTCCGCCACTTCGCTGGCGACTTCGGCGAGGATGTCTTTCTGCAATTTAAGTTCACTCACATCGCAAGTGACCGGGATCATGATTTCCGGCACGCAGTTGCCGACTTCGACGGCGGCTTCCAGAATCGCTTTCATCTGGGCGCGGGCGATTTCCGGATAAGTGATCCCCAGACGGACGCCGCGATGCCCCATCATCGGGTTGTTTTCGTGCAGGTTTTCCGCCCGTTTGTCGATCTCCCCGACCGAAATACCCAAAGCGGCAGCAAGTTCCTGCCGTTTAGCAGCATCAGCGGGGACGAATTCGTGCAGCGGCGGGTCAAGCAGCCGGAATGTCACCGGCAGACCACTCATTGCCACCAGCGTATCTTTGACACTGGCTTTCATATACGGATAGAGGTCAGCGAGGGCATTTTCACGCTCTTCGGTATCGTGAGCGAGGATCATTTTGCGCAGATAGAAAAGCGGTTTTTCGCTGTGTTTGCCGTAGAACATGTGTTCGGTACGGAACAGACCGATACCCTCAGCACCGAAAGCCCGGGCGACTTTGGCATCTTCCGGGGTGTCGGCATTGGCACGGACACCGAGGCGGCGGAATTTGTCCGCCAGAGCCATAAAACGCTGCAATTTCGGGTTTTCGCTGGAATCCATCGTCGGCAATGCCCCGGCGTAAACGTAACCGCGGCTGCCGTTCAAACTGAGCATATCGCCCCGTTTGTAAACTTTGCCGCCGACTTTAAGCGTGCCGTTCTGCTCGTCGATGATCAATGAACCGGCACCGACGATACAGCATTTGCCCCAGCCGCGGCAAACGAGAGCAGCGTGACTGGTCATACCGCCGCGGGCGGTGAGGATACCGGTGGCGCCCCGCATACCTTCCACGTCTTCGGGGTTGGTCTCCTCACGCACGAGGATGACGTTTTCGCTTTTGGCTGAAGCCAGCACTTCTTCGCTGGAAAAGACGATTTTGCCGACGGCACCGCCGGGACCGGCGGGCAGACCTTTGGCAATGACTTCGCCGCGGAGCATCGCCTCTTCCTCGGCTTTGACATCCAGAATCGGATGGAGCAATTCATCCAGCTGATTGGGCATGACCCGGAGTACGGCAGTTTTTTCGTCGATGAGTTTTTCATCGAGCATATCCATAGCCATGGTCAATGCGGCAGTACCGGTACGTTTACCGACCCGGCACTGGAGCATGAAAAGTTTACCCTCCTGAATGGTGAATTCGATATCCAGCATATCCCGGTAGTGGGATTCAAGTTTGTTGCGGATAGCAAAAAGTTCACGGTAGATTTCCGGGTAAAGCTCTTCCATGGATTTAAGGTGTTTATTCTGCTCGTTGCAGGTGTCGGTATTAAGCGGATTCGGAGTCCGGGTACCGGCAACGACGTCTTCGCCCTGGGCGTTGATGAGCCATTCGCCGTAGAATTTATTGTCGCCGGTCGCCGGGTCACGGGTGAATGCCACACCGGTGGCGCTGGTGTCGCCCATATTGCCGAAAACCATGCTCTGGACGTTGACGGCAGTACCCCAATCATCGGGAATACCCTCGATACGGCGGTAAGCGACTGCTTTTTTGCCGTTCCAGCTTTTCAGCACGGCACCGATACCGCCGTAAAGCTGTTCCATCGGATCATCGGGGAACTCTTTGCCGAGGGTCTCTTTGATTTTCGCTTTGAAAACTTCGCAGAGCGATTTGAGATCTTCCACGGTCAGATCGGTGTCAAATTTGTAACCTTTAGCCTCTTTAAGCTCTTCCATGATGCCGTCCAGCTGGCGGCGGATGGCTTTGCCCTCTTCCGGTTCGATGCCTTCGGCTTTTTCCATCACCACGTCACTGTACATCATGATCAGACGGCGGTAGGCATCGTACACGAAACGCTCATTGCCGGTTTTGGCGACCAGACCGGGGATGGTGCTTTGGGCAAGACCGACATTGAGGACGGTTTCCATCATGCCGGGCATACTGCTGCGCGCACCGGAACGGCAGGAGACCAGCAGGGGATTATCCGGAGAGCCGAAAGTCATTCCCATGGTTTCTTCGACATGTTTCAGTGCCGCCCGGATCTGGGCATCCACACCGTCGGGCAACTGATTGCCTTTTTTGAAGTAGTCCACACAGCACTCGGTACTGACCGTGAATCCCGGAGGCACCGGCAAACCGAGATTTGCCATCTCTGCGAGGTTGGCACCTTTACCGCCGAGGAGGTTTTTCATGGAACCATCGCCCTCGGTACGGCTGCCGCCGAATGTGTACACATACTTTTTCATCATCATCTTTTTCTTTCCTTTCCTGCTGCCTGCTTTGCGCGGATACTGTTAAAGAAACAGACAAGCGGCTGAATTTCGTCATACTCACTTTTTCATTCAGCCGCTATGTTTCCGGAACTGTATTACTTGAAATTTCTAAATGATTCAAGTATCCGCTTTTTGTCTTTATGCTTGTCCAGTCCGACGATGATAAACGAACCGGACACCTCGTAAACCGGGTACGGAATACCGTTAAGGTAAACCCGTTTATTCTTTTTAATCCGTTCCAGCCGTGTCTTTTGGACTCTGATGGAAGTATCGTATTTGTAGACGCCGATATTGGACGGACCGATTTTCAATTCAACTGCCGCTGTTGCAGAAAGCGGCTGGGGCATCAGGGGCTTGACGGCATCGACATGAATACCGTCTTTGGCAAGCTGCCGGGCGAAATCCTCCGGACGCAGATAGTTATTGTCAACATCAAATATGGAACAGCCGGACAACAACAGTATTGCCGGCAGCAGCGCCAAAAACTTTTTCATCTCAAAAACTCCATTGTTTTTGTCAAAAATTTCATCATTTTACTAATATAACCTCTTATATTTGTTATGTCAAGTATTTGCGCCGCTCTGCCGCCCCGGTGGGAGCAATATCATTCAAAAAATTTGAGGATTTTTGCAATTGTGCCGCTTAAAGATATTGTTCTGATTTTGATAACCGGATAAATTATGCTATATTATATACAGTTTGTCAGGATCAATACCTCAAGGAGATAAAAAAATGCGTATTCTGGTTACCGGCGGAGCCGGATTTATCGGCAGTCATCTGGTGGAACATTTTCAGGGCAAAGCAGAAGTCCGGGTACTGGACAGCCTCCGCAGCGGCTACCGGAAAAATCTGGACGGTTTCGAGGTCGAATTCATCGAGGGCGACATCCGTGACCGGGAAATCGTGGATAAAGCGATGAAAGATGTCGATTACGTTTTCCACCTCGCCGCCATGATCAGCGTGCCGGAATCCATGAGCAAAATCGCCGAATGTATCGAAATCAACAACCTCGGCATGAACAATGTGCTGGAATCCGCCGCCGCTGCAGGCGTGAAAAAACTCTGCTTCAGCACCTCCGCCGCCATTTACGGCGACAACCCGGTCGTGCCGAAAGTCGAAACCATGTTCCCCGAACCCAAAAGTCCCTACGCCATCACCAAAC
This sequence comes from Lentisphaerota bacterium, assembly GCA_015061865.1. Taxonomy (GTDB): domain Bacteria; phylum Verrucomicrobiota; class Lentisphaeria; order Victivallales; family Victivallaceae; genus UBA1784. Next base: position 13,749 of record SUVU01000043.1, on the reverse strand, counting down.
TTGACGGCGAATACTATTGCAATATGTTTACCAAAGAGGGACGTTTGCAGACCGCCTGTCTGCGTTACTTCAACGTGTTCGGCCCCCGTCAGGATCCCAAAAGCGCCTACGCCGCCGCCGTGCCGATTTTCATTGAAAAAGCGTTGAATAACGAAGACATCACCGTGTTCGGCGACGGCGAGCAGACCCGGGACTTTGTCTTTGTCAAAGACGTGGTCGGTGCCAACGCCTTTTTTGCGATGAACGACATCACCGGTGTCCACAACATCGCTTACGGCGGCAGGATCACCATCAATGATCTGGCATCGGAAATCATCCGGCTGACCAACTCCAATTCCCAAATCGTCCACCTGCCCGAACGTGCCGGGGACGTCAAACACTCCATGGCGGCAGTGGATAAACTTAAAGCCACCGGATTTGTCCCGGCGCACACTTTCAGCGATGCCCTGCGGCAGACCATTGAAGCGTACACCGCAGCCCGGAACAAATAATTTCAGATGCGATGAAACAGTTTTTTGCCGCAATACTGCTGCTGACATGCAGCCTGCTCTGTGCCCGCACGCCGGTGGATGAATTCAACCGGCAGCTGGGCATTGAGCTGTTGAAATCCGGCAATAACTCCTGGTATTTCCCGGGTTGCCGCGCCCGGCTGCAGAAATCTCAAATAAAATTGCAGAGCAGTCCGGGCCGACACAGTGCCGTATTGCGCGGCAAAATGCTCCTCGGCTCCCCCTGTCAGGAGTTGGTGATCCTCACCGACTCCGGCAACCGGAAAATCGAAGCGATCGAACTGGTTTACGCCAACAAAGGCGACGTTTCCAAACGCACCAAAGTCAAAATCCGCCAAGCCAACAAAAATCTGAAAGCCCGATTGACCGCCGGATTCGGTACTCCGGAAAAAAAACGGTACGGTTCCGGTTCCAAAAGACAGCAGAACAAAGTCGAAGTGTGGCAGTGCGGCAATTTCGAAATCATTCTGAACACCGAAAAAGATGAATACTGCCTGCTGATCATCCGTCCGCAGCAGACTGCCGGCGCAAAAAAAGAGTTTCAAATTGACCGTGAAGCACTGAAAAAAAACGTCAAGCGCAATGATTTCGGCGATGTTTACCTCACCAATATCCCGATGGTCGATCAGGGATCAAAAGGCTACTGCGCCGTGGCGACCGCCGCCCGGGTCATGCTCTATTTCGGATTTAAAGACCTCGATCAGCACAAACTCGCCGATGAAGCAAGTTCCGACAGTAAAAACGGCACTTATGTTCTCACGCTGAAAAAAGCGTTGAAACCGGTCAGAAAAAAGTATGATTTGAAACAATCCGGCTCCTATAAAATCGACATGAAATTCATCTCCCGCTACATCGATATGGGTGTACCGATTTTCTGGTGGATGTATCCTTCGGGCAAATATGAGAGATTGCGGCACGGGAATACCATTCTCCGCCAGCGCACCGCCTCCCCTGAAGCGTGGAAAAAAATTCTCAGTCATCAGAAAAAAATAAAAAGAGGCACCGGCGACACGCATATCTGCCTGATTATCGGTTACAATGAAACCACCGGGGAGATCGCTGTCAGTAATTCGTGGGGCGCACATGAAAACGTACCGTCGTGGCTGCCGATTGATGCTGCCGAAGCGGTCAACATTGACAGTTTCGTCATCCACCCTTGAAAAATTCACCTTAATTTAAGCGAGGATCTATGTATAACTGCGTAATTTGCCGCTACCATGAAATTGCCACCAAAGGCAATAACCGCAATATGTTTGAAAAATGTCTGGTGGACAATATCAAACATTCCCTGCGCCAAATCGATTTCAAATGCCGGGTGCGCCGCATCCGGGGCAGAGTCTGGATCGAACCGGAAACCGGATTTTTTCCGGCGGAAATACTGACTCAAATCAATGCGGTGCTTGCCGATATTTTCGGTTTGGAGTCCTATTCCCCTGCCCGGCTGCTGACCGTGGATATGGATGATATCCGCGCCACCGCACTGGATATGGCGGAAGAGGTCTTTGCCGCATTTGCCGGCAGAAACAAACCCCGTTTCCGGGTGCGGGCACGGCGGAGCAACAAACGCTTTCCGCTGACCTCCAAAGACATTGAGATCGATCTGGTCACCGCCCTCGCCGGCAGGATCGGCAATGATGTGTTTACCATCGACTTGAGCGATGATGCCGACATCACTCTCGGCGTGGAGGTGCGGGATGAATTTTCGCTGATCTACTTCGATATTTTCCGCGGCCCCGGCGGTCTGCCGGTCGGCAGCAACCCGCGGGTGCTGACATTGCTGTCCGGCGGTATCGACTCTCCGGTGGCGGCATGGCAGATCATGAAACGCGGTTCGCCGACGGACTTCATCACCTTTCACAGTGCGCCCTACACGCCGCCGGAAACCGTGGATAAAGTCAAAGGCATTGCCAAAGTTCTGAATACCTTTCAGCGGCACGGCAGACTTTTCATCGTCAATCTCGCCGAATTTCAGAAAGCCGTCCGGGACAACTGCGCCGAAAGGATGCGCACCGTCCTCTACCGCCGTGCCATGCTCCGCATCGCCGAAATGGTCGCCAAACGGGAGGATTGCAAAGCGCTCGTCACCGGCGATGCCCTCGGTCAGGTCGCCAGTCAGACCGTCGCCAATATGGATACCATCAACCGGGCGATAGATTTGCTGGTGCTGCGCCCGCTGGTCGGCACAGACAAACTGGAAACGATCGCCGTGGCAGAACGGATACGCACCATGAAATTGTCCAGCGTGCAGGTTCCGGACAGTTGTACGGTATTCGCACCGTCCAATCCGGCGACGGCAGTTCCGGTCGATCTGGCACTGAAAGAAGAGGCAAAAATCCCCGGATATTCACAATTACTGCAAAAAATCGTCGATGATATTGAAACTGACGCTTGACAAAGTGCCATATTGGGGTTAAGTTTTTACATTACAATGTTTTTTTGATTCAGATATAATGTAAAGGGATGCAAGATTGATAAAAGATCCTGAATTCGTACTCAAACTTCTGCTGGAGTACAACATGGCAAGCGAAGAGCAGATCGAAGCCGCCCGGAACGCCGCACTGGATTCCGGCAGCGATGCCGTGACGGAACTGGTCAACAGCGGAGCCGTTGATTATAACGAAATGCTGGCAATGCTCGCCCAGCAGTACGGCATGGAAATGTCTTCCATCGCCGGTTATGACATTCCCCCGGAAGTGATCGCTGCGGTCAAAGTCGAATACGCCCGCTATTACCAGATCATTCCCGTGTCCATCGACGATACATTGCTGACCGTGGCAATGTCAGACCCGACGGATGTGGAAAAACTCGATACCCTGCGCTATCTGCTCGGCGGCGATGTCGATGCGATCATCGTCCCGGAAGATGAGATCCTCGCCGCACTTGACCAGTATTACCCGGAGGAAATCGAGGAATCCGGCAGTCTGGCCAAAGACGTTGACATCAGCGCCACTGACATGGTCATTGAGAATGAGGAGCAGGAAAACAACGGCATGGATGAAAACGATGAAACTCCGATCATCCGGCTGGTTTCCAAAATCATTATCGATGCTTATAAAATGCGGGCATCGGACATCCACCTGGAGCCGATGGAGAAACGTTACCGGGTGCGCTACCGCATCGACGGTGCGCTGCGTGAAGTCGACGGGCCGCCCAAATATCTGCAAGCCAACTTCACCAGCCGGGTGAAGATCATGGCGCATCTGGACATCACTGAAAAACGCATCCCGCAGGACGGACGTATCCAGATTTCAGTCGGTGACAAAGATCTCGACTTGCGTGTATCCTCCATCCCGACGGTATTCGGCGAGAGTATCGTTATGCGTATTCTGGATAAAAGCAGTATCCAGCTGGACATTCCGAAACTCGGTTTTTACGCCGACGACCTCGAAATGGTTTCCCGGATCATCAACTATCCGGACGGCATTTTCCTCGTGACCGGGCCTACCGGTTCGGGTAAAACGACTTCGCTGTATGCGTTTCTCAATACGATCAATACCACGGCACGCAAACTTATCACCGTGGAAGACCCGATCGAGTATCAGCTCCCCGGTGTCAACCAGGTACAGGTCGACCGGGCGGTGGATATGACCTTCGCCGCCGCACTGCGCAGTATGCTCCGTCAGGCGCCGAACATCATCATGGTCGGTGAGATCCGCGACTTGGAAACTGCCGAAATCGCCATCAACGCAGCTCTCACCGGTCACCTGGTGTTCAGTACGCTGCACACCAACGACGCCCCCGGTGCGGTCACCCGTCTGGTGGATATGGGCGTGAAACCGTTTCTGGTGGCAACGGCACTGCGGGCGGTAATGGCACAGCGGCTGCTGCGCCGGGTCTGCAAAGAGTGCGCCGAAGAATACACTCCCACCGCCGCCGAAAAACGGATCCTCGGTTTGAGCGACGAATATCTGGCCAACCATAAATTCGTCAAAGGCAAAGGCTGCCGTCACTGCGGTTACACCGGCTACAAAGGCCGGGTCGGTATTTACGAAATTTTCCTGATCACTGAAGAGATCGCCCAACTGATCTTTGCCAACGAAACCAGCGGCACCTTGCGCTCTTTCGCCCGCAAAAACGGCATGCGGAGTCTGCGTGACGACGCCATCCGCAAAGCCGAAGCGGGGATTTCGACATTGGAAGAGGTCATTTTCGTGACCTTGAGAGACGAGAACTAACCTGGAGGATTTGATATAATGTTGGATATTGAGAGTTCAGCGCTCATTGATTTGCTCCGGGCAGAGCGCGCCGCCGGGAATCCCACTTTAAGTGCCCATCTGGACGAAGTTGCCGAGGAGTGTGAAACTTCCGGCAAACCGGCGATAGATATTATTGAAAACTACGGACTTTTCACCCGGGCTGAGATGCTGGCGATCATCGCCGAAAGCCTCGGCTCATACATTTGGAACCCCCGTGCGGTCGATTTGTCCAGAGAGCTGGTGAATTTGCTGGATGTCAACACCGCCCGCACCAGAGGGGTCATTCCGATCGCCCGGGAGGAGGGCTGTGTCCATCTGGCGATGCGTCAGCCGCTGGATTATCAGCTGGTGGAGGCGATGCGCTTTATTCTGGGTCAGGATGTGCTGCCGGTAGCGTGCGATCCGGATCAGTTTGAAAGCGAACTTGACCGCTACTATCCTGAAGCTGAAGATTCCGTGAGCGATATTATCGCCGAAATGGGTACCGTGGAACTGTCCGATGAGGATGTCCCTGATGAAGATAAAGCCAATGAAATGCCGATCATCAAATTCGTGGACGTGGTCATCCATCAGGCGATCAAAGATAAAGCATCGGACATCCACTTTGAACCGTTTGAAAAGAACTTCCGCATCCGCTACCGGGTGGACGGAGCGCTTTACGAAATGCCGGAACCGCCGCGCAGTCTGGCGACTCCGGTGATCAGCCGTATCAAAATTATTTCCGGCTTGAATATTTCTGAACGCCGCCGCCCGCAGGACGGTCGTATCCAGTTGCGCTACAACGGCCGCCCGGTGGACTTGCGTGTATCCTGTCTGCCGACCAGCCACGGCGAATCCGTGGTGCTTCGTGTGCTTGACCGTTCCGTGGTGAATTTGGAACTCGACGCACTCGGCATCGGTGAAGATGTGTTGGCGAAACTGCGGGAAATGATCCAGCTGCCCAACGGCATCCTGCTGGTGACCGGCCCGACCGGTTCGGGCAAAACGACGACACTGTACTCGGCATTGAGCGAAATCAACAAAATCGAGGATAAGATCCTCACCGCCGAAGACCCGGTGGAGTACGATATCGCCGGTTTGATCCAGTGTCCGATCAATGATGCCGTCGGCATGACATTTCAAAAAGCATTGCGGGCGTTTCTGCGTCAGGACCCTGACCGGATCCTCGTCGGTGAGATCCGTGACTTTGAAACCGCCCAGATCGCCATTGAAGCATCGCTTACCGGACACTTCGTATTCAGTACGCTTCACACCAACGACGCCGCCAGTACCGTCACCCGTTTGATGGATATGGGCGTGGAACCGTTTTTGATCGCTTCGTCACTGGCGGGCGTGCTGGGTCAGCGCCTGATCCGCCGGGTCTGTCCGGAGTGCAAAACGTTCTACACCCCCACTGACGAAGACCTCGACCGCCTCAATCTGGAACGGGCGCAGGTCGGCGACCGCAAATTCTGCTACGGCCGCGGCTGTGAATACTGCAGCAATACCGGTTACAAAGGCCGGAAAGCCCTGACCGAATTGCTCGTGGTCAACGAAGAACTGCGGGAGATGATCGCCGCCGGAACTCCCTCGTCGATGCTGCGGGACAAAGCCTGCGAATTCGGCATGCGCACGTTGCGCGACGACGGTCTGCTGGCGATCTATAATGGCGAAACCACGGTGGACGAAGTCGTGCGTTATACTTGATTTGAACAACAATAAACAAATTTTTATAAACATCAGGAGACGTTACCATGCCGCAATTTTTATACACTGCGATGGACGGATCGGGCAAGGAGCGCAAAGGTAAAATCAATGCCGCCAGCGAAGAAGCGGCAACTATTGAGCTTCGCAACAAGCATCTTTATGTGACCTCGATGCGGGTCGTGGTCGATGTCAAAAAGACCAAAGCCAAAACTAAATCAAAAAGCGGCGGCTCCGGCTTGAACATCAACCTCGGACCGACCATCATCAACCGCAAAGACCTGACCATCGTCACCCGTCAGCTGGCGATCCTGCTGGGCGCCGGTCTGCCGTTGATCCGTTCGCTGCGGACTCTGGAAAAACAGGCGAAAAATCCGGCGGTGCGGATCGTACTGGGCAAAACCTCCGACATCGTGGAGGGCGGTGCCACGTTTGCTGAATCGCTGGCACAGAATCCGAAATCGTTTGACAAACTTTATTTGAATATGGTGCGTGCCGGTGAAGCATCCGGTGCGATGGAGATCATTCTCGACCGTCTGGCGGGCTTTATGGAAAAAGCCGCGCGTATTTCCGGCAAAGTCAAATCGGCAATGATCTATCCGTGCGTGATTTTGAGTATTTCACTGCTGGCAGTGGTCGGTCTGATGATTTTTATCGTGCCGAACTTCCGCAAAATTTTCAAAGACCTGCTCGGCGAATCGGAAAAACTCCCCAGTGTTACCGAATTCCTGATCACGGTCAGCGATACTTTGATCAGTCAATGGTATTTTTACATCATCGGTATTGTGGCGATCATCGTCCTCTACAAAATAATCAACTCCATCCCCATTGGTAAATTGGGTATCGACTGGTGCAAATACAATATGCCGCTGTTCGGCCCCATCATTGCCAAAACGGCGATCTCCCGTTTCAGCCGCACGCTGGGTACGCTGATGAGTTCCGGTGTGCCGGTGCTGAACGCTCTGGCGATCGTGAAAGAAACCAGCGGCAACGAAGTCGTGGCGGCGGCGATCCAGAAAGTTTATACGGCAGTAAAAGAAGGTGAAGGCATCGCCGCACCTTTGAGCAGTACCGGCGTATTTCCGCCCATGGTGATCAGTATGGTCGAGGTCGGTGAGGAAACCGGTAAACTGCCGGAAATGCTGGACAAAATCGCTGATACTTACGAAGAAGAAGTCGATAACGCTGTCGGTGCGTTGACCTCCTTGATCGAACCGTTGATGATCGTGGGTCTGGCAGGTATCGTCGGTACGATCGTTATCGCTTTGTTCCTGCCGCTGACCAAAATCATCGAAAAAATGTCGGGTTAGTCCCCGGCATCCGCAAGGATGAAAAATGGTTGACATACTGGATATCGGGAATACTTTTACCCGGATAGCCCGGTGGGACGGTAATAAAATCCGCAGTTTGCGCCGGGTGGCGACTGCGGATTTTTCCGGTACAGATCCGGGGATTCCGGCGGTGGCAGCGTGTGTCCGTCCGGATGTAAAAAAGCGTCTGCAAAACGCCGGGATCAAATTTATTTCAGCGTTGGATCAGGCTTCAGAGGTGGATTTCTCGGCGGTCGATTGCCGCACGCTGGGGGCCGACCGGGTTGCCAATGCCGTGGCATTGGCGGCGTTGTATCCGCTGCCGGGGGTGGTGATAGATTGCGGTACTGCGATCACGGTGGAAATCGTCGATGAGCATAAATGTTTCCGGGGCGGAGCGATCGCTCCGGGCAGGAAATTGATGCGGCAATCGCTGCATTGCGGTACCGGTCAGCTGCCGGAAGTACCATTGACCGGCGAAACTCCATCCCTGCCCGGCTGCAACACCGCTGACGCCATCCGTTTCGGGGTGGATTGCGGGATGGTCGGGATGATCCGGGAATATCTGGAGCGCATCAATAAAATCCACCCTCTGCAAACGGTTCTGCTCACCGGCGGGGATGCTGCGATCCTTAAAAACGAAATCCCCGGCGCCATTATCGCCGGGGACGAATTCACCCTGACCGGGATCCGGATCGCCGGAGGGTATTGATCAGCCTTTGCGGTTTTTCAGGATAACAACCGCAGAAATCACACTCCACACAAGCAGCATAGCCGCACTGAAAACCCAGACTTTCAGCCAGCCGATGGTAAAGACCAGTGTCAATGCCAGCGCCGTCCAGAGTCCTCCGCCCATGACCGGTTCGTGAATAAGCTGTTTATAGCCGAATGAAGCGGCGGCAGGGGTTTTGTTTTCCGGATCGACAGTGCGGAGCAGCATCAAACCGGTAGCGGTCACGCCAAGACCCTGCCCGAATTCAGCGATAGCGCACTCAAACCATGCGGTTTTGAAAAGTTTGGGGGCGATCACCATGAGCAGAAATACGCTCCAGAAAAAACCGGCGACCATCATTATCACCAGCGGCTGCCAGTTGTCTTTGACGACTTTGAGCTGGATCGTTGCCACTGCCGCAACCACGAGGAAGTCCAATGAAGCACCGGACAGGCGCTGCATCTGACCGTGGTCGATCATGTGATGGACTTTCAGACTCTGGAAAAATTTCTGGATCAGCACGCCGCCGATCATACACAGCGGAAACAGCGGGAAGCCGGAAAAAATCCGGGTTTTAACTTCCGGGAACATCAGGATCTCCAATTTCTGCAATCCTTTGAGCATACCGAAACCGATCAGAATGGAAATCCCCAGCAGAGCGATATGCCACGCCAGCGAGTCGATAGAGTCGCAGAAAACCGTCTGTTTACCGGCAGGCGGACGGTCGTCGGCATGGTAAACGCCGAGTTTTTCAGCTTTGGCACGCTGATCGAAACTGCGGACACTGTTGATATGGCCTTTGCCGAGCGCCCAGTTTATCAGCGCCATACCGCCCAGAATACCGAGGATCATGCCGACGGTGGCAACGGTGAAACCGAGAGCGACGCCCTCTTCCCAGTTGAAACTTTTAAAAGTATTCGCCATCCCCCCGACAGTTCCGTGACCGCCCTCGAAACCGATTTCCAACAAATTTCCCATTGCCGGATTGACATCAAAAAGCGGTATCAGCAGAAAACCGACGATCCCCAGGCCGATGACGTACTGCCCCCAGGCGAGCAGCTGTCCCATGCAGAGCTGCGGCAGTGCCATGCGGAAAACTTCTTTGATTTTCGGCGTGACCGTACCGAGAAAAATCGCCGCAAAAATCACATTGATCAGAAAACCGGGCAGAGATTTGACCGACTTGAGCAGCTCTGCCGGGATGTATTCTTCAAAACAGGAGATCAGCACCAATCCCACCAGCCCGCCGATCACGGAACTGGGCAGATAGAGCCGCTGCAGCACCGGCACTGCCAAACGGATAAGTTTGCCGACAAACAATAATAACGAAAGAAAACAGAAAATGATGACCGCATTCATAAAACCCGCACCCCATAATGTAAATATATTGTCAAAACAGAAGTTATAATATACACCGTTAATCAGAATTTTTCAACAAACCTCCATTCCGGAGCAACATACCAAAAAATAACGCAAAAAAATTGGATTTTTTCACTTCGGAACGCTTGAATGTTTATTTTTGCGGTGTATAATATGCTTTGGAAGATAAATTTTCAGCACATGGAGCAATATGAGCGAAATCGAAAACGGCGGAATGTTGGTCAATGCCGCCAATTTAGTTAAAACTTATCACGGCAGAACGGTGGTGAACAATGTTTCCATTTCCGTCCGTGCCGGAGAGGTCGTCGGTCTGCTGGGTCCCAACGGCGCCGGTAAAACCACGAGCTTTTATATGGTCATGGGGTTGATCCGCCCGGACAGCGGCGAAGTGTCGTTCCGGGGCGTGGACATCACCCGGATGCCGATGTATAAACGCGCCCGCATGGGCATGGGGTATCTGGCGCAGGAGCCGTCGATTTTCCGTAAACTTACCGTTGAGGAAAATATCATGGCGATCCTGGAAACCCTCGATATCAACGGCAAAGAACGGCGCAAACGCTGTGCTGAACTGCTGGATGAACTGGAATTGACCCGGTTGAAAGATCAGAAAGCGATGACCCTTTCCGGCGGCGAACGGCGCCGTCTGGAAATCACCCGGGCGCTGGTGACCAACCCCTCGTTTATCATGCTGGATGAACCGTTCAGCGGAGTTGACCCGCTGGCAGTATATGATGTGCAGCAGATCATTCTGCAGCTCAAAGCACGCAATCTGGGTATTCTCATCACCGACCACAACGTCCGCGAAACTCTTTCGGTGGTCGATCGTGCTTACATCATGTGCCAGGGCAAAATCCTGCTGGAAGGTCCGAGTGATTATCTGGTCAACGATCCGAAAGCCAAAGAAATTTACCTCGGACCGCAATTTACCATGTGACAGTTCCGGCAAGTCCGGCTGCAATACCGCAGTGCGGGAATGGGCCCGCAGTGTGAACCAGAGAAAGGTGAACGTCTATGCAAATTAACGTTACCGGTCGTCAATTCGTGATCACCCCTGCTATTCAAACCCAGGCGGAAAACGTGCTGGCAGTGCTGGATATTCCGGCGTTGAGAGTGACCTCCGTGAATGCGGTCATGTCCCGGGAGAAAAATCACTTTCAGGTTTCGCTGGTTCTGAATTGCAAATATCATACGTTGAAAGCCGAGGTCGAGGATTTCGACCTTTACCGGGCGCTGGATGCCGCCGCTGACAAATTGGAAGCGCAATGCCGGGATCTGAAAGAAAAAATGCAGGATCATCAGGCTGCCGCATTGAGTGAAGTGGAAACTGAAAACGGTCAGACCGAATAAGTCTGTCCCGCAAAATTAAGAAAGACTTTTATCCCGGCATATATCTGATATGTGCCGGGGTTTTTATGGAGAAAACAGATGATAATTGCAGTTTCAGGCGAATTCGGTGATGATTTGATAAAGTTTGTATATTACCGGATCGAAAACGGCAGAACTCTGGAACGCGAGGAGGTCAACGCCGCCGATAATCTGGATTTATTGCTCCGGCAGCTGACCGGATTGAAAATCGATCTGCTTATTGCCGGCAAAATTTCAGCGGCATTGGAACGGCAGATTTTTGAAGCCGGCATTAATCTGATTTCCGGCATCCGCGGCAAATCAGATCACATATTGAAACAGTATTTGGATGGGACTCTGGAGTTTTAACTTATGAGCAATGAACTTTGTGAAAAAGTAAAAGCGTTTCTGAATGAACATGACCGCTTTTGTAAATTTTGCGGCATCCAGCTGACTGAAGTCGCCCCCGGTTATGCGGAAGCGGTACTGACCGTCACCGATGATGTGTTAAACGGGCGCAACGTCGTTCAGGGCGGTGCGATCATGACGCTGGCGGATTTCGCCTACGCCGGAGCCGTCAGTGCCACCGGAGTCACCGGAGTTTCGCTGAATTGTCAAACCAATTTCATCCGCCCCGGACAGGGCAAAACCATGAAAGCGGTCGCCCGGCAGGTGCATCAGGGCAGAAAAACCGCCGTTTACGCCGTGGAAGTTTTCAATGATGACGGCAAACTGGCGGCGACGGTCAACATCACCGGCTTCATCATTGATGACCAGCCGGTAACTGAGGTGAATAATGGCTGAATTACGGAGTTTCAATGTTTCAGGCATGCACTGCGCCGGTTGCGCCGCCGCCGTGGAACGGGCAGTCAAAAAAATTCCCGGTGCGGAAGATATTTACGTTAATTTTGCCACCGGCAAACTGAATTTGCGTGCCGGAGCCGGTTACCCCGGCGACGAACTCGTGGTGGAAACCGTCTGCAAAGCCGGATTCAAAGCCGAACTCCCCGCCCCCGGAATCACCGTTCCGGCGGCGACAGAGGGCAGTGACAGCAATAAGCCGGAATTGATAAAATTTACCGTTTGTGCGGTTTTTACGATATTGCTGGCCGCAGTCTGTTTTCTGCATATCCCCTCAAATTTTCACCTCAACGGCATAGTGCAAATGGCGCTGCTGGTGCCGCTGATGATTTGCGGAGCAGGATTTTTCAAACGGGGTATTCCGGCGCTTTTCCGGGGTGCGCCCAACATGGATTCGCTGATCTCCTGCGGAGCGCTGGCGGGGATCGTTTACAGTGTGATATTGTTAGCAGCTTCCGGCAGCGGTCACTTGTATTTTGATGCCGCCGGGATGATATTTACGTTGATAATGCTGGGCAAAATGCTGGAAGCCCGGGCACGGCACCTGGCCTCCGGAGCGATCCGGCAGCTGTTGGATCTCACTCCGCCGACGGCGACGGTGATCCGGGACGGCAAAGAGGTCACGATTTCCAGTGCCGAACTGGTCTCCGGCGACGTGGTGCGGGTCAAACCCGGTGAAAAACTGCCAGCCGACGGCGAAATCCTTTCCGGCAGCAGTTCGGTCAACGAGGCCATGCTCACCGGCGAAGAATTGCCCGTCGCCAAACATCCCGGCATGAGTGTTTACGGCGGCACGCTCAATGTCGATGGCGCATTGCTGGTAAAAATCACCGTTGCCGGCAAAGAGAGTGTTTTGGGGCGGATCGCCGCACTGGTACAGCAGGCGCAGGATTCCCGGGCGCCGGTGGCGGCGCTGGCAGATAAAGTTTCCGGATATTTTGTCTGGGTGATTTTTTCAGCGGCGGCGCTCACCGCTTTGGCATGGGGGATTTGCGGTACCGGAGCGCAGGCGTTGCATTTCTCGCTGTCGGTGCTGGTCGTGGCGTGTCCGTGTGCGCTGGGACTGGCAACTCCGGTGGCGTTGATCAGCGGCATCGGCAGAGGTGCAGCATTCGGAATTTTGATCAAAAACGGCGCCGCACTGGAAAAAGCAGCAAAATTATCGGCGCTGGTCTTTGATAAAACCGGGACGCTCACTTCCGGACTTCCGGAGGTGAAACAAATCATCACCGCCCCGGATTTCCCCGGCACGGCGGCGGAGCTGCTGGCGATCGCCGCCAGTGTGGAACAGCTCTCGGAACACCCGCTGGCACGGGCGGTCACGGCGGCAGCAGTTGACTCTCCCCGATTTGAAGTTACCCGTTTCAGCGCCACTGCGGGTTTCGGAGTTGCCGGCACGGTCAACGGTAATATGTGGTATTTCGGCAACGCCGCCATGATGACATCACAGCACTTTGCCCTGCCGCAAGTACCGGATGCACTGCGGGGGTTGACGCTGGTCTACTGTGTTTGCAACGGCAAATATGCCGGGATCATCGGGATCGGTGATGCTCTGCGGCAGGAAAGCTGTGAAACGGTCTCTGCCCTGCAGCGTGCCGGGATCAAATGCTATATGTTTACCGGCGATAATCCGGATGCGGCGGCAAAAGTTGCCGCCGAATTGCACCTGGACGGCTTCCGGGCGGCACTGACGCCGCAGGGCAAACTGGAGGCGTTGCAAACATTACAGCAGACCGGTTTGACCGGCAGATCGG
>SUVU01000042.1 GCA_015061865.1 Lentisphaerota bacterium | reverse complement strand
CCTGACAGTGTGACTGCTATCGGAAACTGGGCATTTGCCGGGTGCAAAAGTTTGCAGAGTATAACGATCCCCGACGGAGTGACTGCTATCGGAAACGGTGCGTTCTCTGATTGCAGCGGTTTGCAGAGTGTGACGCTCCCCGGCAGTGTGACTGCTATCGGGAACGGTGCGTTTTTCGGTTGTGTTAAATTACAAGAGGTAATCATTCCGGAACAATGCCGTATCGGCGAAGATGTTTTCCCCAAAGCATGTGTTGTGGTCAGATTATCAATTGAAATTTATGATAAGGCGCGACAAGGTGATGCCGGGGCGCTTGCCAAACTGAAAACCGCCCGGGAGTATGCTGTTGCCGAACAGCATGGCATCAAATTTTCGGCGGACGGCAGAAGGATTATTGCAGTTCCCAAAAATATTACTGCATTAACCATCCCTCACGGGGTGACCGAAATTGGCGTTGGAGCTTTTTCCGGTTGCACAAGTTTGCAGAGTGTGACGATTCCAAACAGTGTGAGAGAAATCGGCGTGAGAGCCTTTTCCGGTTGCAGTGGTTTGGAAAGCGTGACGATTCCCTACAGTGTGACTGCTATTGGAAACTGGGCTTTTGCCGGGTGCAAAAGTTTGCAGAGCGTTAGGATTCCCGACAGTGTGACTTATATCGGGAGGAAAGCCTTTTCCGGTTGCAGTGGTTTGGAAAGCGTGACGATTCCCTACAGTGTGAAAACGATCGGCGAGAGAGCCTTTTCCGGTTGCAGTGGTTTGCAGAGTGTGACGATTCCCAACAGTGTGACCGAAATCGGAGCTTTTGCCTTTTCCGGTTGCAGTGGTTTGGAAAGCGTGACGATTTTCAACGGTGTGATAAGGATCGATGATAGAGCCTTTTCCGGTTGCAAAAGTTTGCGGAGTGTGACGATTCCAAACAGTGTAAGAGAAATCGGAGCTGGTACATTTAACGGTTGCAGCGGTTTAAGCAGGGTCAGAGTACCTAAAAATTGCCTAGTCGGTGATGATGCATTTCCCTATGGATGCCGTGTGGTCCGGTATAAGACACGATAAAATCCATCTCCATCCGGTTGTTTCCGGCCGGGGGGATTTTTTTGCAAAAGTAAAAATAATTATTATTGTCCCATTTGTTGTGATAAAATCTAACCGTCCGGCTTCGTTGCCCTGCGCCGTGACAAATCGGTGGCGCATCGCACCCGATGCATCCGCCGGGTGCAATCAAATCGTTTTATGTTTTTGACATCGCCATAAAATGTGTTCATTCGGTCTTGTATGTATGTTTCACAAAATTTGAGACATTACTAATATCTTTTATAATGGTGCAAAATATGTGGTAAAACATTATTTTTTTCACATCCCGGACTTGATAAAAAGTAAAATGTGGTGTATAGTTTGTGTATTGCATTGTGTATACTCCGTCGCCGGGGGAACGGAAAAAAGTAAAAATGCATTCAGGATGCTCCGGAAAGAACTCCTGATGCCGTAAAAAAAACAGGTTTTATATGAACAAAGTTTTGGTGACCGGAATCACCGGTTTGGTTGGAAGTGCGTTTGTTGTGGCATTGCTCCGTGAACGTAATGATTACGAAATCGTGTGTCTGGTTCGCAGCGGCGGCGGTAAATCTGCTGCCGAACGTGTCGATTCGATCATCAAAGATGAGTGCGTATTCAACGGTTGTCCGGAATGTGCCGATGATATTCTGAAAAAAATTCAGGTCATCGAGGGTGACGTCACCTCCATTGAACCGGAAACACTGGCAAAAGATCCGCTGCTCCAGGGGGTAAATATCGTTTTCCACTGCGCTGCCGACGTTAACCTGGGCAAAGACCCCACCGGCAAAGTTTTCCGGATCAACTACCACGGCACCGAAAAAATGGTCGCATTAGCAAAACTGTTGAATGTCAAAGAGTTCCACTACGTCGGCACCGCTTACATCGCCGGCAAACTCCGTGGCACTGCGTTCGAAGACAATCCGATCGACAATGGTTTCAACAACCCCTATGAAGAGAGCAAATTCAAAGCCGAATTTCTCGTCCGCAACAGCGGCATCCCGTTCTCGGTCTACCGTCCGGCGATCATCACCGGGCGCCGTTCCGACGGCAGGATCCGCAAACCGCTGGCTTTCTATCGTATTCTCGAATTCCTCGGCAAAGTAAAAAGCCACCGTTGCGCCAAACTCGGCGTTTCGCCTGAAAACTGGATCGACATGGACATCAACTTCGCCACCAACCCGTCCGAACACGTCTACTTCGTGCCGATCGACTATGTGCAGGAAGCGATCACAGCGCTGTTCCAGCGTCCGGTGACCAATACGGCGTACCACATTACCGGCAACAGCCCGGTTTCTGTCCATGACATTGAAAATACTATCGCCAAAATGCTGCGCCTTGACGGTGTTTCCGTCGGCGAATCCAAAGGCGGTGAAGTTTCCCAGGGGGAAATGCTGATGAGCCGTTTTGTCGGCGATCTTTTCCCCTATTTCAGCAGCGACATCGTATTTGACCAGACCAACGTCCGCAAAGTTCTCGGCGACAAAGTGCTCGACTGGGAATTCGGCACCAAAGGTCTGGAAATCATGATGCGCTCTTTCTTTGAAGATCACTTTGCCAACGTCGAATGGCTGCAGAAAGTGATTTCTGAAGAACCCGACCGGATGCCCCGTCGCTGAAGGTCATAACATAAAGGCCTAGTTATTATGAGCAAGTTGATTTCGGTAATGCCCTGCCTGGATATGCAAAACGGCAGAGTAGTCAAAGGAGTACATTTCGTCGATATCGCCGATGCCGGCGATCCGGTAGCATGCGCCCGGGCGTATTGCGCCGCCGGAGCTGACGAACTGGCACTGCTGGATATCACTGCGACCGTCGAAAAGCGCGATACTCTCACCGAGGTAGTCAGAAAAGTTGCCGATGTCTGTACCGTTCCGTTTACGGTTGGTGGAGGTATCCGCGATGTGGAAACTGCCCGGATGGTGCTGGCTGCCGGTGCCAATAAAATTTCCACCAGCAGCGCTGCATTCCGCCGCCCGGAGCTGATCAAAGAGTTGATTTCGGAATTCGGAGTTGATGCGGTCACCGTAGCGATCGATCTGGATGTCAACCCCGCATTGCCCTCCGGCTATGAAGTTTACATTGACGGCGGCAGGACTGCGACCGGCTGTGATGCGGTCGATTTTGCCTGTCAGGTGGACGATATGGGGGTCAAAGTTATTCTGCCGACCAGCAAAGCCGGCGACGGAGCTAAAACCGGTTACGATTTGCCGGTCATCCGGGCCATGGCGGAAAAATGTTCGGCAAAAATCGTTGCCTCCGGCGGTGCCGGTAAAATGGAACACTTTATTGAAGCTGCCGAAGCCGGAGCCGAAATTCTGCTGGCGGCATCGGTATTCCACTTCAAAATGATCGAGATCCCGGCATTGAAAGAGGAACTGAAACGCCACGGTTTTTCAGTCCGCTGAACCGGACATGGCAGATCAAACCCCGAGGCATTCCGGATCACTCCAGAATGCCTTTTTATCTGTTTAGGAGTTATAAATGGCAGCAAAAAAGAGCAAAGCGGCACCGGTCAAAAAAACTGCCGGAGTCAACCCGCTTGTGATTGTCGCAGCGATTCTACTGGCATTGCTGGTCACCGCCGGGGCAGTTTATGTGATTTGGCAGATACCCAAGGTTCTGATGACAGACAATAACCGGTTTGAACTGAAACACGTCGCCGTCACCAGTAATGGCTACTGGCACAACAAAGGCGAAGAACTTTCTCAAAAAGTCAGCATCGAAGCCGGCACCAATTTGTTCAACCTCGATCTTGACCAAATCAAAGATAAGATCAAAGCACTCCCCGGTATCGAAAATTGCGAAGTGGAACTCTCACTGCCGGATACGCTGAAAATCAAAATCACCGAAAGTGTCCCCAGAGCAGTATTGCTGCGCCGCCCCGCGGGGACTCCGGTCACCCATATTTGGGTGGTTGACGAAAATGGCAAAAGTTTCTGCCGCAACCGGAGCGGGATCCCGGTCAAGAGTCTGCCGAAAATCCGGGATCACGTTCCCGACCGTACTGAAGAACAACTGCAAACTGCCATGCGCCTGGTCATGACGGCGATGAAAGATTATCCGGATATCAGGATCAATTTTATTTCCGTTGGAGCCAAAGATCATCTCTCGGCATCGATCACTTACCGGGAGCAGATCAACTGTACCGCATTGTTTCCACTCCGGGACGATTACCGTCCGCTGCTCAATACTTTGCAAAGCATGATATTGCAGGCAAGTGCCGACCGGAAAATGTTCCACAAATGCGATCTGCGTTACCGTGGGAGACCGACGACAGAATAAATTTTTATATTTCAGCGGTGCCGGGGACATAAGACCTGCGGCGCATTTTTTTGCCTTTTTTTTCAGCGGGTTCCGACCTGCTTACGACCGGAAATTTTTCCGGTACCGCAAGATACCGGAGGAATTGTATAAAAATATTTGCATTTTCACATAAACCGGTCTATATTATCTGTTTAAAAGTTATAAACAACCATGCGGTCAAAAACCGCCTGAAAAATGGAGTAAATACGGTCATGGGAAAAGCATTTGAAGAAACTTCCAAAAAATTCAAATCGTATGTAATGCCGACTTACAGCCCGCAGATGATGTTCGTCCGCGGCGAAAATTCCCGGCTCTGGGATGATGAGGGCAATGAATATCTGGACTTTGCCGCCGGTATCGCAGTCTGCTCCCTCGG
This sequence comes from Lentisphaerota bacterium, assembly GCA_015061865.1. Taxonomy (GTDB): domain Bacteria; phylum Verrucomicrobiota; class Lentisphaeria; order Victivallales; family Victivallaceae; genus UBA1784. Next base: position 13,036 of record SUVU01000042.1, on the reverse strand, counting down.
TCACTGCAATCCGCGGGTAACCGCTGCGATCACCGCACAGGCAGGCAAACTGGTGCATATTTCCAACTTGTACATGAATGAGTTGATGCCGCGTCTTGCCGAAAAACTGGTCACTGCCTCCGGCATGAATGGCAAAATATTTTTCTGCAATTCCGGTGCTGAAGCCAACGAAGGCATGATCAAACTCGCCCGCAAATACGGCAACGCCACCGGCAGAAACGAAATTATTTCCATGGATAACAGTTTCCACGGCAGAACTCTCGCCACGCTGGCGGCAACCGGCAGAAAAAAATACCGTCAGGGCTTTGAACCTGACACTCCGGGATTCAAACAGGTGCCTTTCAACGATATTGAAGCGCTGAAAGCGGCGATCACCCCGCAGACTTGTGCGATCATGCTGGAAATGGTTCAGGGCGAAGGCGGCGTTTACCCCGCCGACCTGGAATACCTGAAAGCCGTCCGGGCGCTCTGCGATGAAAAAGATATTCTGATGCTCTGCGATGAAGTTCAGTGCGGTATGGGCAGACTCGGTACCCGTTTCGCATTCCAGAAATTCGGAGTCGTGCCGGATGCGGTCACGATGGCCAAAGCCATTGCCAACGGCTTCCCGATGGGAGCGTTGCTGGCGGGAGCAAAATGTGCTGATATTCTGACCGTCGGCATGCATGCCAGCACTTTCGGCGGCACGCCGTTGGCTTGTGCGGCGGCACTGGCGGTGCAGGAGGCATTTGATCAGGACGGCGTACTGGAAAATTGCGAACGCGAGGGTGAATTTCTCCGGGAAGAATTGACCAAACTGGCAAAAAATTATCCGTTTGTGCAAACAGTTCGGGGCATGGGATTGATGATCGGCGTGGTACTGGATCGTCCGGCGGCTCCGCTGGCAGGCATACTTTTGCAGGACAAAATGATTGCCCTGACTGCCGGTGAAACGGTGTTGCGTCTGGTTCCGCCGTTGACCATTACCCGGGAAGATTCTCAACTGGCGGTACAGAAAATCGCTGCTGCGCTGGAAAAATTTGCAAAGGAGATTAACAAATGAAAAAAGATCTGCTCACTCTGGCGGATATAACCCGCAACGATCTCGAAAATATCTTTGAACTTGCCACCAAACTCAAACAGGAACGCGGCAAAGTTTCCTACACCCCGCTGGCAGGCAAAAGCGTGGGATTGATTTTTGCCAAATCCTCCACCCGTACCCGGGTATCTTTTGAAGTCGGCGTCGGCGAACTCGGCGGCACTTCGCTGTATCTGGATCAGTCCAAAATGCAGGTCGGCCGCGGCGAAACTGTTGCCGATACCGCCAACGTGTTGAGCCGGTATCTGCACGGCATCGTGATCCGCACGTTTTCACACGAAGAAGTGTGCGAACTTGCCCGGGTCGCCACGATCCCGGTCATCAACGCCCTCACCGATGAATTTCACCCCTGCCAGCTGCTGGCAGATATGCTGACGATCAAAGAATACTCCGGCAAAGTGGATAGTTCCATCCGGCTGGCATTCTACGGCGACGGCAGAAGCAATATGGCAAACTCCCTGATCCTGGCAGCCAAATTGACCGGCATGGAACTGGTCATCGCCGCTCCGGAAGAGGAGCGCCCCGATGAAAAATTGATCGGCGGTGCCGCCAATATCGTCTGGGAAAAAGATGCGAAAAAAGCCGCTGAAGGCGTGGATTATTTTTACACCGACGTCTGGGTCAGCATGGGATTTGAGGAAGAACGCGCCCGGAGAATGGAAATTTTCCGCCCCTATCAGGTCACGGCAGAACTTTTTGATCTGGCGAAACCGGATGCTAAATTCCTCCACTGCCTGCCCGCCCACCGCGGCGAAGAGGTGGCGGCAGAGGTGATGGATGATCCGAAACGCTCCATCGTCTTTGACGAGGCGGAAAACCGTCTGCATGTCCAGAAAGCCGTTATGGCGATGCTGATGGGCGATAAATAAAAAATGCAATGCTGGGAAATTCTGCTGCTGTCATTAAGTGTTTCGATCGATGCAGCAGCAGTGTCAGCAGCGGGGATGACTTGCGCCGGGAACTTCAGCCGCAGACATTGTGCAGTTAATGCAGCGCTGTTTTTCGGCGGATTTCAGTTTTTGATGCCGGTCGCAGGATATTTTGCGGCGGCAGTGGTGTCGCAAACGGTCAAAAGTTTTGACCACTGGGTGGCATTTGCGCTGCTGACATTCGTCGGCGGCAAAATGATTTATGAGTCATGGCGCCCCGGTGACGGTGAAACGGACAAATGTCCGGCCAAAGGATTTTTTGCCGTATCCAACATGTGGCTGCCGGCAGTTGCGACCAGTCTGGATGCGCTGGCAGTCGGCGCCGGATTGGCATTCGCCGGAAATACCGGGATCTGGATCCCGGCGGCGGCAATGGGGATCATCACCGGATTGTGTTCGGCTGGAAGTGTTTACCTCGCCCAAAAGATCGTCAAAATGTGCGGTTCCAGACACGTCGGCACCGCAGGAGGTATTGCGATCGTGGCAATCGGAGTGAAAATATTGTTTGAACATTTATTTTAACGGGGGATAAATTACGATGGAAGTCAACAAAAACATCATTTTCCGCAAAGAATTTGACGGCAGCGCCCTGCTTTTCGATCCGGAATCCGGAGAAACTTTCGGCTTGAATCAGACCAGCGCCTTTCTCTGGGAACAATTCGCCGCCGGTGCCGACGAAGCTCAGGCGCTTGAAGCGCTGAAAGCGGCGTGCAACGATCTGCCCGCCGATGCCGGAGCGCATATCGCCGCATTTGCAGCAGCTCTGCAAAAGAAAAAATTCCTGTTCTGACCGGATAAATGAGTGAAATGCTCCGCATCCTTGCCGTCGGGCTGGTGGTGTTTACCACCTTCACGCTGGAAGGCATATCCGGTTTCGGCAGTACTGTATTGGCACTGCCGTTTATCATTATGCTGCTGGGCATTGATCAGGCGGTGCCGCTGCTCTCCACGCTGGGGTGGCTGCTGGCAATGTTTATTATCGTGCGCTCCCGGCACAAAATCGACCTGAAAGAATACCGCTTTATTGCGCTCAACGTGGCACTGGGCGTGCCGGCAGGATTGTTTTTATCCAGCAAACTGCCGGAAAAGCCTTTGATCGCGCTGCTGGTCGCCGTCATGTTTTTCGTCGGCATCAGAGGGGTGGCGACACAATTCCGCCCTGACCTGCCCGCCGGAAACCAACCGGCAGGACACTCCTGGCTGATGCGGGCGATCCTGTTCTGCGGCGGGATCATCCACGGGGCATTCAGTTCCGGCGGCCCGGTAATAATCATTTATGCCTCCAAAGCACTGCCGGACAAATCCCTGTTCCGGGTCACATTGAGTTTGCTCTGGCTGACGACAAACTCGATCATGCTCGCCACCTGGACGATCCGCGGTGATGTCTGGAACGCAGAAATCGGCAAAAGTCTGCTCTGTGCATTGCCGTTCGTATCCGCAGGAATTATTTTCGGCGACTGTCTGCATCACCAGGTAAACCAGCGTGTATTCCGGATCCTGGTCTACTCGGTGTTATGCGCAGCCGCCACTGTACTGCTCTGCTGCCGGGTGCTGTGATCAGCGGAATTTCGGCAACATATTGCCGTGGGCGGCAATCAATTCATCGCACATTTTCACAATGTCGTCGATGGATAATTCCGCCGCCGTGTGGGGATCGAGCATCGCCGCCTGATAAATGTGTTCCTTTTTGCCGGTCAATGCCGCTTCGATGGTCAATAACTGCACATTGATATTGGTCATATTCAGCGCCGCACATTGCACCGGCAATGCTCCGACATGACAGCCGTGAATACCGCTGCCGTTGACCAGACAGGGAACTTCGACCACCGCTTCGGCAGGCAGATTGGTGATGAGTCCGTTATTAAGCACATTGCCGCCGATCTCAAACGGCTTGCCGGTAACGATCGCTTCCATAATGCCGGAACCGTACTCTTTGGACAATTCGTGACCGAGATCTGGAGTATCGACCAATTCAGCATATTGCGTCTGCCATTTTTCGATCTGCCGGATACAGCGGCGGGGGTACTCATCCAGCGGGATATTCCACTCGTCGATGAGTTCAGGATAGCGGTGTTTGATCCAGAAAGGGGCATATTCGGCGTTGTGTTCGCTGGATTCGGTGACATAATAACCGAAACGCTCCATCATTTCCAGCCGGATCATATTGTCAGACTTATCGGCTTTATCAGCTTGGCGCCATGCTTTGACTTTGCGGCGGGCGATCCGCCTGATTTCCGGGTAAATATCTTTACCGTTTTCGGTCAAATCCAGCAGCCATGCCATGTGGTTGATCCCGGCGATTCTGGAACGGATCTGCGCCAGACGTTCGGGCGAAAAATCCTGCCCCAGCGTCATCAGCAGCGACTTGACACAAACCTGCACGCTGTGGCACAAACCGACGGTTTTGACATCCGTGGCACGCAGCATGGCTCCGGTTAGCATCGCCATCGGATTGGTGTAATTGAGCAGCCACGCATTTTTCGCAACTTTTTCCATGTCCCGGGCAAAATCCAGCATCACCGGGATCGTCCGCAATGCCCGGAAAATACCGCCGATCCCCAGCGTATCGGCGATGGTCTGACGCAAGCCGTATTTTTTCGGGATCTCAAAGTCTATGACCGTCGCCGGCTCATAACCGCCGACCTGAATGGCATTGACCACGAAATCCGCCCCGTCCAAAGCTGATTTGCGGTTGGCAACACCCAAATAAGTGGTAATTTTCGCCCGGTTGGAATTGATGTTTTTATTGATGACGCCGAGAATGTATTCCGACTGCCGGAGCCGCTCCGGGTCGATGTCGTAAAGCGCAAAGTGTGCATCTTTCAACGCCTCCCGGCACATGCAGTCACCGATAATATTGCGGGCAAAAACGGTACTTCCGGCACCCATAAAAGCAATTTTCACCATATCAAGCTCCTTTCAGCTGTGGTTGACCTGTATCCATTAAAATACCACAAAAAGTATTGGTTGTAAATGGTAACAGTTTATTAAAAACAGTAAAATCGTCTGATTTGAAAAATTCATGTTTATGAGGTATATTGAAAAAACGGAGTAAAAATATGGAAAAAAACACCGACTTTACCCATGGAGTGAATTATCTGTCACCGGTCCCGGATACGGACTTGGCGATCCTGCCGGTCTGGGGCGGCCATCAACGCACCACCGGCAAGCGTTACCGCTGGGACGGGATGCGGCGCGGCAGCCGCAAAATGGTGCTGTGGCAATACACCATTGACGGGTGCGGGATGCTGAATATCAACGACCAGAATATCCCCGTTCGCCGGGGCGAAGCATTTCTGCTGCAAGTGCCGGAAAAACACTGTTATTTTCTGCCGGATGATCCCGGGGCATGGGAATTTTTATATTTCGGCTTTTCCGGCGAAGAAGCGTGGCGCCTGACGGAAAAATTGCGGTTCCGCCACGGTTCGGTTTCAAGTGCATTCGCTGCTCCGGAAGGGATCGAAACCGCCTGGGAGCTGCTGCGCTGTATGGAAAATCCGCTTACGCCGCCGGGAACTGCCAGCGCATTGGCGTACAAACTGCTGATGACGATGTTTTCGCCGGCTTCAAGTGCCGCCGCCCCCGATCAGTTGCTGTTGGAAAAGATCCACCGGTATATCGTTGCCCATATTGCCGCCGGAGTGAGTTTGGATGATCTTGCCGCATTCGCAGGGTACAGCCGCAGTCACTTCTGCAAAATTTTCCGGGAATCCTGCGGCAAAAGCGCTCACGAATACCTGTTGAAAGTCAAAATGGAAATTGCCCTGCTGAAATTGCAGAGCGAAAATATTTCCGTCAAAGAGACCGCCGAAGCATGCGGATTCAGCGATTGCAGTTACTTTTGCAAAGTTTTCCGCAAATTTCACGGTTCCACCCCTGCCCATTTTTTAAAACGGCGGAAAATCTGATTTTTCAACCTAAAAAAATTTGTAAACCGCATATTTCACGCTTGAAAAAATGCTTTTATAAATGTATATTACATGGTTTGATTTTTTCTATTACTCTGCCGCAAAGTCCGTCAGGTTCAACAAAAAATAAAGAAAGGTGCAGCAATGAAAAAAGCAGTCGTGGCCGATGCGACACTCCGGGTTTGTGATCCGGTGGAGTGTACGCTGGGGTTCAAGGAGAAAATCGAGATCGTAAAACATCTTGACCGATTGTGTGTCGATGTGATCGAGACTGCTCCGCTGCTTAATGGCAAATCCGACGTACTGCTGCTGCATACGATCGCACCGCTGGCAGCCAACCGCACCTTGAGCTGTGCGTTGCCGCTGGATGAAACACTGCTGGATGATACGCTGAAAGCTATCAGCAAAGCCGCCAAACCGCGCATCAATGTCATCGCTCCGGTCTCCACCGTGCAGATGGAGTACCACTGCCACCAGAAACCGGCGGCGGTGCTGGAAAAAATTTCTGCCATCGTCAGCAAAATCAAAGCTGCCGGTGTGGAAACTGAGGTTTCGTTTGCCGATGCCACCAGAGCGGAAAAAGAGTTTCTCAATTCTGCGGTTTCCGGTGCGATCAGCGCCGGTGCCGATGTGATCACGGTATGCGATTCCGCCGGATTGCTGTTCCCCGGCGAAATGCACGACTTCATCACCGGTTTGAAAAATAACATCCCGGAATTGAAAAATGTGGTGCTGTCGGTGGAGTGTTCGGATGAGTTGCACATGGCTTCGGCTTGCGCCGTGGCATGTCTGCGTGCCGGGGCGCAGCAGATCAAAACTGCCGTCGGTATCGCCGGTAAACTTGATCTGGGCGATCTGGCTGATATCATCAACGCCAAAGGTGCAGAACTTGGCGTCACCACTTCGCTCAACCGAGACGCCTGCGGCAAGATCGTAGCGCAAATCAACGGCATTGTCTGCGGCAAAAATATTCCGGCACTGGAGAAAAAACTCACCGACAGCCGTGACAACAGCTGGAAACTCTCCAGCTCTGACAATATGTCCGTGATCGGCGAAGCGGTCAAAAAACTCGGTTACGAGCTTTCCGCCGATGACCTCGCCAATGTTTATGAGGAATTTCAGCGCATTGCCCAGAAAAAAGAGGTCGGTTCCAAAGATCTGGATGCCATCGTCGCCACCGCCGCCATGCAGGTGCCGCCGACTTATACGCTCAAAAGTTTCGTGATCAACAGCGGCAATATCATCACCTCCATGGCGCATGTCGTCATGCTTAAAAACGGCGTTGAAGTACAGGGATTCAGCACCGGCGACGGTCCGATCGATGCGGCGTTTATTGCAATTGAAAATATCGTCGGCAGACACTTTGAACTGGATGATTTCCAGATCACGGCGGTCACCGAGGGGCGTGAAGCGGTCGGTTCCAGTATCGTCAAGCTCCGTGCCGATGGTAAACTTTACTCCGGCAAAGGTATTTCCACTGATATCATCGGTGCCGGGGTCAGAGCCTATGTTGATGCGTTGAATAAGATTTGTTACGAGGAGAATAATTGAGATGAAACTCTCCTTTTCCACTAATTACTGGCAAAATTACACGTTTGACCAGTTTATCGACATCGCCGCAGAATACCGTTTCAGCGGCATAGAGTTGCACAATGTCAGCACGGTCTTTGCCCCCGCTGAACCCGGTCATGCCACGGCGATGTACCGCCGTCTGATCGAAAACCGCCTGGAAATCTCCTGCATCGACCTGGCGGCGGATATCGCCGACGCCGGAGAGGCGGCGTTGGATGAATTGGTCGTGGCGCTTGAAGTTGCCAAACGGCTTCATTCACCCTATATCCGGATCAAAACCTCCAACTGTGATGAACAGGCGGAAAATGCCGTCCGCAGTTTTCTGACCCGGGCGCTGCCGCTGGCAGAGCAGGCCAATATCGTACTGCTGATCGAAACGGTCGGCATTTACGCTGATACGGCGAAATTGCGGGCGCTGTTTGAGGAATTCATCAGCGATATGCTGGCGGCATTGTGGGATCTGCACTACCCCTGCCGGGTCAAAGGCGAAACCCCGGAAGATACCATCAAAAACCTCGGTGCCTACGTCCGCCACGTTCACATGAAAGATTCTGAAAGCGCCGATCAGCACTCTCTGGTCGGTGAAGGTTCTCTGCCGCTGCAGGGAATCATGAACGCCCTGCGCTCGGTGAATTATGACGGATTCATCTCCATTGAATGGGATCCGGCGTGGGACGAAGTCAGCGATATTGACATTATTTTTCCGCATTTTATCAGCTTTATGAGCCGGTTTGAGCTTGCCAGAGCGAAACAGCCGCTGTACGACAACAACGCCCGCACCGGCAAATATGTCTGGAAAAAAGAGACCCTGATCGAAAAAACCTTCTCGCAGGTTCTGGATACGATGGTCAAAGAATTCCCGGATCATCTGGCATTCAAATACACCACGCTGGATTACACCCGTACTTATTCGGAGTTCCGGGATGACGTGGATCAGTTTGCCCGGTCGCTGATTGCGCTCGGAGTCAAACCCGGCAGCCATGTGGCAGTGTGGATGACCAATTTGCCTCAATGGTATATCGCTTTCTGGGCGACGACCAAAATCGGTGCGGTGCTGGTCACAGTCAATACTGCTTATAAAATCGCCGAAGCGGAATATTTGCTCAAACAATCCGACACCCACACTCTGATTCTGGAAAAAGGGTGGCGTGACTCTGATTATGCCGGAATCATGGCGCAGCTCTGCCCCGAAATGGCGCAGTTGCGCCCCGGAGCCCAACTGCGTGCCAAACGGCTGCCGTTTTTGCGCAATATCATCACCGTCGGCTATCGGCAGAAAGGTGCTATCACCTGGGAAGATGCCCTGCTCCGGGCGAAAAGTGTCCCGCAGGAGGAATTGCTCCGCCGTGCCGATGCCGTGGATATCCACGATGTCTGCAATATGCAGTACACATCCGGCACCACCGGCTTCCCCAAAGGAGTGATGCTGACCCATTACGGAGTAGTCAATAACGGTAAATGTATCGGTGACCGCATGGATCTTTCCACGGCAGACCGCATGATGATCCAGGTGCCGATGTTCCACTGTTTCGGCATGGTGCTGGCGATGACCGCCTCCATGACTCACGGTGCAACCCTGCTGCCGCTGCCGTATTTCTCGGCGAAACCGGCGCTGGCATGTATCGACCGTGAAAAAATCACCTGTTTCCACGGCGTGCCGACGATGTTCATTGCCCTGCTCGGTCATGCCGACTTCCCGAAAACAGATTTCTCGCAGATGCGTACCGGTATCATGGCAGGTTCCCCCTGCCCGATCGCAGTGATGCAGGACGTTATCAATAAAATGAATATGACCGAAATCACCATCGTTTACGGTCAGACGGAGGCTTCGCCGGGCTGTACGATGTCCACCTCCAGCGACCCCATCGAAGTCCGGGTCGCCACCGTGGGACGGGATCTGCCGGAGATCGAAAACAAGATCATCGATCCGGAAACCGGCAAAGATCTGCCCGACGACCAGATCGGTGAATTTGTCACCCGCGGTTATCATGTGATGAAAGGCTATTACAAAATGCCCAAAGAGACTGCGGCGGCGATCGACAGCGAAGGGTGGCTGCACACCGGCGACCTGGCGCTGCGCAATCCGGATGGCAACTACCGGATCACCGGGCGTTTGAAAGATATGATCATCCGCGGCGGCGAAAATATCTACCCCAAAGAGATCGAGGAATTCATCTACACTCATCCGAAAGTCGAGGATGTGCAGGTGATCGGCATTCCCGACAAAGCTCTGGGCGAGGAGATTCTGGCGGCAGTGATCCTGAAACCGGGTGAAACGATGACCGTGGAGGAACTTCAGGATTACGTCCGTAAAAACATGGCAAAACATAAAGTGCCGCGTTACATCGACTTTGTCGATGCGTTCCCGCAGAATGCTGCCGGCAAGATCCTTAAATATAAGATGCGTGAAGATGCCGCCAAACGGCTCAACATCGCTAAAATTGACGGCATCGTCGCTGAATAAGCGGCGATGTGCTGATGTGCTGAGTTTACTTCAGGAGCAATAATTCGATGAAAGACAATCCCACCCCTCTCTACATGACTCTGGACGGCAATGAAGCCTGCGCCTATGTAGCGTATGCTTTTACCGAAGTTGCGGCGATCTATCCGATCACCCCCAGTTCACCGATGGCAGGCAAAACCGATGCCTGGTCAGCAAAGGGCAGAAAAAATATTTTCGGTCAGACCGTGACTCTGGTCGAAATGGAATCAGAAGCCGGTGCCGCCGGTGCCATTCACGGTTCTCTGGAAACCGGGGCATTGTCCACCAGTTTCACCTCCTCGCAGGGGCTGCTGCTGATGATTCCGGTGATGCACCGTATTGCCGGGGAAAGATTGCCGGGGGTATTGCATGTGGCATCCCGCACGGTCGGAACTCATGCGCTGTCGATTTTCGGTGACCACTCCGATGTAATGAACTGCCGTCAAACCGGTTTTGCGCTGCTGTCCACCGGGAATTCCCAGGAAATCATGGACTTGGCTCCGGTGGCGCATCTGGCGGCGATCAAAGGCAGGATCCCGTTTCTGCACTTTTTTGACGGTTTCCGCACCTCTCACGAAATGAGTAAAGTCGAGGCGATCCCTTACGAAACTTTTGCGTCAATGGTCGATACCGATGCGCTGGATGCGTTCCGGGCGCAGGCACTCAATCCGGAACACCCGAAACTGCGTGCCACCGTGCAGAATGGCGATATCTTTTTCCAGGTGCGTGAAGCCAACAACCGCTTCTATACCGAATTGCCGGAAATCGTGCAGGAATACATGGATAAAATCGCGGCTGCGACCGGCAGAAGCTACCATCTGTTTGACTATTACGGTGCGCCGGATGCGGAAAACGTGATCGTGGCAATGGGATCGGTTTCCGGTGCCATCCGGGAAACCGTGGATCATCTCAACAGTCAAGGTGAGAAATGCGGTTTTTTGCAGGTCAGATTGTTCCGTCCGTTTGCGGCAGATAAATTCCTTGCCGGATTACCGGCAACGGTGAAAAAAATCGCCGTACTTGACCGCTGCAAAGAAATGGGCAGTGCCGGGGAACCGCTGTTTCAGGATGTCTGCACCGTCGTTGCTCAAGCCGGAAAAGCCGTCAAAGTCATCGGCGGCAGATATGGTTTGTCCAGCAAAGATGTCGATCCCGCCCAGATCAAAGCGGTTTACGACCACCTCAAACAGGATGCGCCGCACGGCAATTTCACCATCGGTATCGATGATGATGTGACCCATTTATCTTTGCCTGCCGCCGGAGTTCTGTATCCGGACGATGAAACGCAGGTCTGCTGCAAATTCTGGGGCTTGGGTTCAGACGGCACGGTCGGCGCCAATAAAAGTACGGTGGAGATCATCAACACCCATACGGAAAAATTCGCCCAGGCATATTTTGAATACGATGCGAAAAAATCTTTCGGTGTGACCAAATCCCATCTCCGTTTCGGCGACCGTCCGATCCGTTCCTCGTATTATGTCAAATATGCCGATTTCATCGGCTGTCACAATGAAACTTACATCCGCCAGTATGATGTCGCCGGGGAGTTGAAATCCGGCGGCACACTGCTGCTCAATACCTCTTTGGATGCCGCCGGTCTGGAAACGCTTATCCCCGGCAGTGTCAAACGGCAGCTGGCGGCGAAAAATGCCAAACTTTATACCATTGATGCGGTGGGCATTGCCGCTGAACTGGGTTTGGGCAGCCACTATAATCTGGTGCTGCAATCGGCGTTTTTCCATCTGGTGGACATCATCCCCGGAGCAGAAGCGGACAAATACATGAAAGACCTCGCCAAACGCACCTACTTTGCCAAAGGCGATGAAGTCGTCGCCCGCAACTGCGCCGCGATCGATGCCGGAGCCAAAGCGGTCAGAAAAGTTGAGATACCCGCCCACTGGGCGACTGCCGCAGATGAGAATACCGCCTGTCAGTGTGACCGTCCGGCGGTAGTAAAAAATATTGCTGATCCGATCAACCGTCAGAAAGGCGACGATCTGCCGGTAAGCGCATTCTGCGGTTATGAAGACGGGGTGATCGACATGGGTCTTACCGCCTATGAAAAACGCGGTATTGCGGTCAAAGTCCCGGTTTGGGAGAGTGAAAAATGTTTGCAGTGCAACCGCTGTTCGCTGGTTTGCCCCCACGCTGTAATCAGACCGTATCTGCTCAATGAAGCTGAAAATGCGGCAAAACCGGCAGGATTTGCCACTTTGCCGGTTCGCGGCAAAGACGGTCTTTACTTCACCTTGCAGACCAGTTTTGCCGACTGCACCGGCTGCGGGGCGTGTGTCAACGCCTGCCCTGCCAAAGAAAAAGCTCTGCACATGGAATCCTACCGTCAGGTCGGAGCGCAGTTGGAAAAATGGGAATACGCCCAAAATCTCAGCGACAAAGGCGATGTTTTTGACGTGTGGACGATCAAAGGCAGTCAGTTCCGGCAGCCGTTGCTGGAGTTTTCCGCCGCCTGTGCCGGTTGCGGTGAAACACCCTATGCCAAACTGCTGACCCAGCTTTTCGGCGACCACGTTTACTGGGCAAACGCCACCGGCTGTTCGCAGGCGTGGGGTTCACCGATGCCGGGAATTCCCTACACCACCAACCGTGCCGGACGCGGCCCGGCGTGGAGCAATTCACTGTTTGAAAACAATGCCGAATTCTCACTCGGCATGGCGCTCTCGGTCAAACAGCAGCGTGCCAAAGCCAAAATGCGGGTCGAAGAATTGCTGGCAGGTGATTATGCCGCTGAAATCAAAGCGGCGGCGACAGAATATTTGCATAATTTTGACGATATTACCGGTTCCCGCAATGCCGCAGACCGGCTGCTGGCAGTATTGCAGGATATTTCCGGTGATACATTGGTAAAAGAGATTCTGAAACACGCCGATATGCTGGCGAAAAAAACCTTCTGGATGTTCGGCGGTGACGGCTGGGCATACGATATCGGTTTCGGCGGTCTTGACCATGTGGTTGCCAGCGGCGAAAATATCAACGTCCTGATCGTGGATACTGAAGTTTACTCCAATACCGGCGGTCAATCCTCCAAAGCTACTCCGCTGGGGGCAGT
>SUVU01000158.1 GCA_015061865.1 Lentisphaerota bacterium | reverse complement strand
GCGTGCGGCAATGTCGTGTTTTGCGCCGAGTACGGTGCGGGAGTGTACTACCGTACTCGACCGCACCGGCACAGAAGCAAGGCGCGAAAGTGCCCGCGATGCGCCACCGCCGGTTAGATTTTATCACCACAAATGGGGCAATAATAAATAATGATAATATGGGGCAGCAGATGAAATATATTGATATGCACACTCACGTCTTTCCGGCGAAAATCGCTGATAAAGCCGTGAAATTTTTAGAGGAATACTACCATCATCAATGGAGTGGCGGCGGCACTCCGGAAGATCTGCTTATGGCGCTGGATGCTGCCGGAGTTGATAAAGCGCTGATCTTTTCCTGCGCCACCAAACCGGAACAGGTGACTGCCGCCAATGATTTTCTGCATCTGATGCAGACGGTGCATCCGGAGAAATTCTTTGCTTTCGGGACGATCCATCCTGACTGCCGGGATATTGACGGTGAAATTTCCCGCATCCGGGAATTGGGGCTGAAAGGGTTGAAAATCCACCCTGATTTTCAGCAGGTCTACATCAATGAGCCGAAAATGTTCCGCATTTACGAAGCGGCGGGCGAGCTGCCGGTGACGATCCACATGGGAGATAAAAAAGGGGATTTTTCCTCGCCGTGGCGTCTGGTCGAGGTGCTGGATAAATTTCCGCATCTGACTGTGATCGCAGCGCATTTCGGCGGTTACTCCGAGTGGGATGAGGTCCGGAAACATCTGGTGGGCAGGAATGTTTATTTTGACACTTCCAGTACGATCTGGGAGCTGCCCGCCGCTGAAGCACGCGATATTGCTTTGAGTCACGGCGTGGATAAAATTCTTTTCGGCAGCGATTACCCCGCCCAGAAACCCGCCGAAGCGATCGCCGATGTGCTGAAAATGGGGTTGTCCGACGACGATAACGCCAAAATTTTTCACCTTAACGCAGAAAGACTCCTCAACTTATGACCCGGAATGAAATCCTCGCTCAACTCAACCCGGAACAGGCCGCTGCCGCCGGTAAACATAACGGTCCCGTGCTGGTGCTTGCCGGTGCCGGAACCGGCAAAACCAGAGTTATCACCTTTCGCATCGCCTGCATGCTTGCTGACGGCATCGCTCCGGAAAGTATTCTGGGGCTGACCTTTACCAATAAAGCCGCCCGGGAAATGCGGGAACGGCTGGCGTCGCTGGTCGCTCCGGAGTGTGCCGGACGGGTGACGCTGGGAACATTTCACAGTTTCTGCATCAGGATTTTGAAAAAACACATTGCCAAACTCGGTTTTGCCACCGGATTTACGATCGCAGACGATTCCGATCAGCAGGGGATTTTCAAACAGGCGCTCGGTGAATGCGGCTGTGCGTATGACGGTTTCCCGGCGGCAAAGGCTTTCAGCATGGTCAGTGCGTGGAAAAACCGCCTCTGCACCCCCGAAGCCGCGCTGAAAAGCGCCGAAAGCACTTTTGAAGCCACCGTCGCCCATGTTTACGAGAAATACCGTGATCTGCTGGAAATGCAGAACCTGATCGACTTTGACGATATGCTGCTGCTGGCGTGGCGGGTCTTTACCGAACACCCCGAAGTTTTGACCGAATACCGGGAGCGTTACAAATATCTGCTGGTGGACGAGTATCAGGATACCAACGGCGCCCAGTTTGAACTGGTGCGGCTGCTCGCCGGAAATGAGTGCAATCTCTGCGTGGTCGGTGACGACGACCAGAGTATTTACTCATGGCGCGGGGCGGATGTGGGCAATATTCTGGATTTCCCGCAGATTTTCCCCGGCACTCTGGTGGTCAAACTGGAGCAGAATTACCGTTCCTGTTCGGCGATCCTGCACGCCGCCAATGCCGTTATCGGTACCGGCGTCCACCGCCACGCCAAAAAACTCTGGAGCGCCCTCGGCGAAGGCGAGAAACCCAAAGTCATCCTCTTTGACCGGGATGATGAAGAAGCCGATTTCACGGCGCAATTGATCCGGTCACGCATGGCGGAACGGCCGGAGTTGAAGTACCGGGATTTTGCGGTGTTATACCGTTCCAACCAGTTGTCACGCCAGATCGAACAGGCGCTGATGAGTGCCGGGATCCCTTACCGGCTGGTGGGCGGGCAGCAATTTTTTCAGCGGCGGGAGATCAAAGATGCCGTGGCGTATTTGAAACTGCTCAGCAATCCCCGGGACGATCAGAGTCTGCTGCGTATCCTCGCCGCCCCGCCGCGCGGTATCGGCCCCAAAGCGGTCAAAGAACTCAAACGCCGCCGTGCCGAGGAGCATATTCCGATGTTTTTCTCACTGCAAAGTGAGAGTTTCCGCAAAAGTCTGACCTCCAAAGGTGCGGCGGAATTGCAGAATATGCTGACCGCATTTGAAACGGCGAAACAGGATTTTGCCGCCCCGGGAAATGTTTCCGGCAAAATCATCCGCTTTCTCGATGCGGTCGGGTATTCCGGCGGTTTGCAGAAAATCTACCGGGATATGGAGGACAGTATCAAGCGTCGGGACAACGTCGATGAATTTATCAGCGCCGTGGCACAATTTGAACGCAAACACGGCGATGCCGTCACGCTGGACGATTATCTGGAATCATATTCGCTGATGGAGGAAAACGACCGGGTGCAGGAGGAATCCCCCGATGCCGATGCGGTCACATTAAGCTCTATCCACGCCGCCAAAGGTCTGGAATACCCCGTCGTTATCCAGATCGCCATGGAGCGCAACATTTTCCCGCACGAACGGGCGATGGAGGAAAATGGTTACGAGGAGGAATTGCGCCTCTTTTACGTCGCCATCACCCGTGCCAAACAGGAATTATACCTCACCCGCGCCCGCAGCCGGATGATCCGCGGTGCCATGCGCCCGGAACTGCCGTCACCATTTCTGGAACTGTTGAACGAAAAAATCGCCGAACGCAAAGAACCGTCCGACGTGGTGCGGCTGGCAGATGATGATGCCGTCAAAAAAGCCTTTGAAGATGCCATCAGATTGCTGATGGATCCGGATGCCAGATAACGGAAAGGCGGGTATTTCAAAAATCAGGACATAAAAAAGGTAATGTCCCAAATTTTGTGAAACATACATACAAGACAAAAACATAAAACGGTTTGATTGCACCCGGTGGATGCAGCGTGCGGCAATGTCGTGTTTTGCGCCGAGTACGGTGCGGGAGTGTACTACCGTACTCGA
>SUVU01000041.1 GCA_015061865.1 Lentisphaerota bacterium | reverse complement strand
GAGGCGGACAAGGTTTCAGCCAACATCACCAAACTGCTCAATGAACAAACCTTTTCTTTTTCCCCCTCCGGCTTGGCTGCGATCCACGGGCGTGTTTTTGAAGGCGTCTTCAAGTTCGCAGGAACTTTCCGGGATTGCAACATTTCCAAAAAGGAATGGGTACTGCGTGGTGAATCCGTCCTCTATGTAAGTTTTTCTGAAATCAAACGGGCTTTGCAGCACGACTTTGACAATGAAAAGGAGTTCAGCTATAAGAATCTCAATCACTCCGAGATGATCCGTCACTTTGCCAAGTTTATTTCCGGCATTTGGCAGATCCACCCCTTCCGGGAGGGCAACACCCGCACCACCGCTGTCTTTGCGATCAAATATCTCCGGGCAATGGGATTCACCGTCAGCAACGATCTTTTTGCCGAACACTCCTGGTACTTCCGCAATGCTCTTGTCCGTGCCAACTATCGCAACTATGCCCGCAACATCGAGCCTGAATTTGAACATTTGGAGAAGTTTTTCCGTAACCTCCTGCTGGGCGAAACCAACGAACTCAAAAATCGTTATCTGATTATTTCCGCCCCGGAAGAGTTCACCCCACAAGCTGACCCCACAAGTACGCGGCAAGCACCCCACAAGTTGATTCCGGAAGATACCTTTTGTCAGAAACTCATTTTGGCAATCGGCAACGATTCCTGTTCTGTCAAGACTATGATGGAGCAGTTGAAGCTATCTGACCGGAAAAACTTTTTGAGTAACTACCTCAATCCGGCAATCAAAGAAGGTTTTGTGCGTTTGCTCTACCCTGACAGTCCACGCCACCCACGGCAGAAGTACCTTCTGACGGTAAAAGGTTTGGCTGCCTTTCAGGAACTACAGCATTGAAACTTGACAATCGGTGAGTTATTCGGGGTTGCCGGACGATCAATGCTCCGAGCGCCGCCAGCAGTGATGCCACGATGAATTGGATGCACGAGAGCCGGATGCAGTCACATTGCGGCGCATAGCGGTCGATAACCAGAATATGCACCGAATATATCACCGAACAGGCTATGACAAAACATTCGCCTTTGCCGATATTTTGGTTATTTGAACAACTTGGCGATTGCCAGATTCTGTTTTTTTGCCAGATAAACAAATGCTTCAGCATAAAATTCTGCTCCGCTTTGGCGCAGATGGCAGGTGTCTTTTTTGCCGTCGGGATAGTTGGGGAATTCTCCGGGGGCAAAGTACATATAGAGCAGACGCGAATTTTCTTTGCCGAGAGCGTTGAATTTTTCTGCGGCATAAGTATTTAGGTCGATAAAATCACAACCGGTGAGTTGTGCCACTTCGCGGCAGGCGGCGACCCGCTTCGCTACAGCGGCATTGGCCCGGACTTTGCCGTTTGCATTGAAATCGCAGAATAACGTCTGGGAGCAGAGTACCGGAGTTACGCCGCGGGCGCGGGCTTCAGCGATGTAAATTTGCAAATAGAGTTTGTAAGTGCCGTCGGCTTCGGTGCTGCGGTAGAAATTTTTGTCGCTGGACGCGTTGTCATTGATGCCGAATTGAATAATGACGAAATCCCCTTTTTTGGCATCGGCAAGGATCTTTTCCCACCGTTTTTCGGTTATGAAAGATTTGGATGATCTGCCGCCCACGGCGCGGTTGTGGATTTTAACGCCGTCAATGACCATTTTTTCCAGCGGCATTCCCCAGCCGTACAGCGGATACTCTTTTTTCTGGCGCAGACACATGGTGGAGTCGCCAGCCATATAAATATCAGCGGCAACAGCCAACAGCGGCAGAGCCAGCAATGAGAGAATAAGTTTTTTCATTTTTGTACCTTCCTTTTTTGGTTATTTGAACAACTGATGACCGCCAGCGCAGCCACTCCGACCACGGAACGCAGGGTGGTAAATACCATCGGTTAGAGAAACTTCATCCCCATACTCTGGGCGAAAAACGCCGTGTCCCAGAGCAATGTGGCAATAAGCATTGCCAGCGAACCCAACAGTTTTTTATTTTCCGTCACTGCTCCCGGCGCAGGTAATTATCCATGAAATTCACCACTTTCAGCGGCATTTTTTCTGCGACTGCCCGGCGGATGTCCGGCAAATCGGTGATTTTCAATATCCCCATCGGCATCATGCTCTGTGGCCACATTGTCAGCCGGGTTTCCGCCATGTTGCTGAATGATTCCGGCGTGTCGTACAACGTCAGCGAATCGATCCCGCCGGCGATCAATGCCGTCAGCAATGCGATCACACTGCCCTGACCCCGCCCGGCAAGTTTGACCGTTTTCACCCCCTGACTGCGGACATAAGAAATCGCACCGAGCAGATCGGTGATGCGCTCCGCCAACAGCGATGATCCCGCCATTACCGCACAGGAGTTATAATGGTAATCCCGACCGTAGGGGGCAAAGAAATACGCTTCTTTGCAGTCGCAGGTCAGCGGCATACTTTCGCCCAGACCGCGCACATCCACCCCGGCGATCTCCCCGTCCAACTGGTAATCCGCCAATTCTGCCGCCGAATTCAAATGCGGTACATACAGCGTCATCGTGTCCGTTTCCGGGAACCAGTAGGGATCGCTCTGCATCACCACTTTCAGCGTGGTCAGGATCCCCGGTGCTGTTTCCAGAGCGAAACGGTTATAAAGCCGTTCGGTGGCGTGGACTTCATTGACCATATCACAGCGCAGTGACCGGGAATACGGCACCGGCACCGCATCCGGCTCCACGCCCAGCAGTTTTTTGATCTGCTGCTGCAATTCCGGCAGGGACAGCTCCTGACGCTGTGCCGCCAGCTGGCGGCTTTGGGCGGCGATCAGGTCGTTGACCAGTTTATACTCCGGCATATTGCTGACCTGACCGCCGGGAGCGCAATTCATCGCTGCCGGGTTGAATGGCACCATTTCCGGTTCGGCATCAACTCCGGAAACTCCGGCAATTTCACCGAAAAAGTTATACATCTGCATCCGGTTCGGCTCGGTATAGCCGTGCGGATGCGGGCCAATGAAACAGCGGAGATTTTCCTCTGCTCCCAACAGCGCATAAACTTTGCGGCATTGCTCATAAGTTTCTTTCAAACCTCTGGGGTCGAAAAAGTCTTTTTTCTGTCCCAGCAGCAGTATCGGCCGCGGTGCGTAGGCGAGGATGAAGTCCCCCATCTCACACCCGGCGACGTGGATCCCCGGCGGGATCTGTTCGGCATCGGCAGGAAGTTCGTTTTCGATATTGCGCTTCCAGCTGGTCACATAACAGCTTGGTGCCGCCATGGTGAAACGGGGATCAAGCGCCTGCACAAAGGTCGTCATCGTGCCGCCGCCGGAATTGCCGGTGATCCCGACCCGGGAGGAATCGACTTCCGGACGGGAGAGCAGATAATCCAGCCCGCTTAACGCATCATGCGCCCGCCAGGTGCCGAAAAATTCCCCGCACAAACTCATCTGCTTGCCCAGCATCAGGTGTTCCCGGGTGCAGAAACCGGAAATGCCGTTGGCTTTGACATCGCCGAGAAACTGCAATCTTTCGCCTTGACCGATGGGGTCAACTGCCAATACCACAAAGCCCTGTTTGGCAAGAGTTCTGCCGCAATTCAAATAAAACGGATGCGCTTTGCCCTCCTGCGTGTGACCGCAAACGAACAGCACCGCCGGGGCGGGTGCTGTAAGTTTTGGCGGCAGGTACAGAAACGCCGTGACCGGCAGACCGGGGCGGCTCTCGAAAATCAGTTTTTCCACATGGCACTCCGGGAAATCAAATTCCCCGGTCTTTTTTACCGGCGGCAAGGCGGGACGGGGCGGCATATTGAATATACCGGAGATTTTTTCCCGGACTTCCCGGCAGTAATTTTCGGCATCGGCACGGGTTTGCAACTTTGCCAGACGTGCTTCCCTTTCGGCATACATTTTCCGGATGCGGGCAACGCTGTACTCCTGCATCATATTACCGAATATGGAATACTCAAACATAATATTTTCTCTCTTTTCAGACTGTTATAACCGGAATTTACTCCGCAGGCACGAGGGAAACGTCATCGACTTTCACCACATCACCCGGCACGAAACCGTCGGCGGCGATATAGAGCTGATTGGCTTCGGATTTCGGATGGACTTTGACTTCGACCCGGTATTCTCTCCAGCTGTTCTGGCGCAGATTGACATCGAACCCGCTGTAAGTCAGAGTTCTGTTGTCAGCGGCGGTGGCACTGCGGAGCGAGAAATTCAGTTTTTTCCCGGCGGCATCGCTCAAACCGGTACAGACGTTGACGGTCAGCATATAAGTTTTGCCCGGTACCAGTTTAGGCAGCCGCTGAATGATCGTGGAGGAGAGGAATTTGGATTTGTCACCGGTCAGCACCAGACAGTTGGAGCCGTTTTCTTTATCGGGGGCGGTATAAGCATATTTGAAGCGCACCGGAGCGCGGTAGGCGTCCCACGCATCAAAGAGGATGGTTTCAAAATCGCCGTTTTTGATAAGTTCACCTTCTGCGGCGACAGCGGCTTTATACGGCACGACCCGGATGTTTTCGACCTGAAACGTATCGGTATCGGCAAGATTTTTGGTCTGGATATACAATTCGTTGCGTTCGCTGGCGCCGGGAATGGTCACGATCGCACTGTAAATCCGTTTGTTTTTGGTATCAAGATTGATCTGGTTAAGTCCGAGATAATTGACAGTGGAGTTTTCACCGCGGACGGAACGGATCATGATTTTGGCATCTTTATCGGTAAGATCGGCGATATTGGCGGTGACGGTCGCTTCGATCAGGTATTTCTGACCGGGGGTGAGAGTCGCCATTTTGGTGATCGCCGAAACGTAACCTTTGGAATTACTGTTGGCTTCATCGCCGGTGATGGTCAGAACACCATCTTTAACAGTATGCAGTATGGTGCTGCCGTTTTTCAGATAGCGGTAGCCTTTCAAACCATTGGCGAAATTACCGTCGACCACGAGGTTGTCGGAAGCACCGGCACCGAGAGCGAGCAAAGCACACAGAGTAAGAAGTTGTTTTTTCATTTTGTTTTTCCTTTCAATTTATTTTCTATTTTAAAGATCCGCCGGTTGGAATTGACCGTTATTGAAATGCTGTTTCCCCATGAAATCCGGGATATTACTTATTTTATCAACTCGAACCAGTAAGTCGAACCGGCGATCGCATCGAGCGTGAATTTTTTGCCGGAAACCTGCTCAAATTTGCCGCTTTTCACGTTGCGCACTTTACACTCAAACGGCAGTTCGATCGTGAATTTTCCGGGCATGATCGCATGGATGGAGATGAAATTGCCGTTCATATCCACCTGCAATCCGGCATCAGAAACCGTGTACGCTTTGGCTTCATGCATCAGGTAATTCAGAAATTCCGGACTCAAACCGCCGGCGGCACCGACCATCACACTGCGGTAGCCGGGGAACTGTTTCGCCGCCATCGCCGGAGCATTGTCGGCTTTGAAGCGGGCAAAAACTTTCACCCCCTCCTCCTCTGCCGCCGTGAAACGGGTCGGGCACTGGTACGCATCACTGAAGTTTCTGCCCAGCATCCTGGTCAACTGATCGGCGTACAATGTGGAGAGCATATTGATATTCACCCCCTCCGCCGGGACGACATTGTGCTGTACTCCGGTACCGAGTTCTTTGATTTTGAATCCGGTCACATCCGCACCTCCGACCCGCCCCGTGCCGGGCATGAAAACCAGCGTGCGGTCACTGTTTTTCAGCGAATCGATCAAGTTTCTGCGGGCAGAGTCAACATGGTTCATACCGGTGAAAATCACCACTTTGTACTGTTTTGCCAGTGCCGGATTGCGCAGCAGATCATCCATCAGCAGCAGATCAAACGGCGCGCCGCTGGCAGTGACCGAGGAGAGCATTGTGGTCACATTGAATACCACGTCACGGTTATAGTGGTAGTACGGGTAATTGCGCAGCAGCTGTCCGGCTTCGTCAATGACGATCGCCGCATCCGGATGCCACGGATTTTTCGGTTTGGCACTCAATTCTTTCCAGAAAGCAAGGACGGATTGGATGTCAGCGAGGATCTCCGGCGGATTGAACCAGCCGCCCGCCTGATCGTAATACCAGTACCCCTGATCCCGGGCGATCAGTCTGCCGGCGACTTTGTGGTGGATACTCTGCCACTCGGCGAAGTCATTGGCACGGCTCAAACCGAGGACACGTAATTCGCTCTCGACCCCGCCCACGCCGTAGGTACGCAAATCGCACTCCTCCAGCAGGATTTTTCCGTTGAGATGGAAACTTTTCGTCGGCAGGATCGTCTGGCATGACATCCCCGGAGTACGCTCCTCATAGGGTGTCTGACCGCAGAGCGCATCGTAAACTTTTGACCGGGTGAAAGGGGTGATGTCCAGCGTACTGCCCAGCGTGCCGCCGAAAGCCTCGATGCAGTAGCGGATGGCGATGATGTCTTTGCCGAATTCCGCTTTGGCATGGGCGGCAAGCTCCTCCATGATCTTGAATGGCGTTACTTTCTGGAACACATAGAAATCGATCAGATCCTGATGTCTGCCGGGGACGAAGCACTCCCGGGCGGGATAAGTCGGCGGGTAGATCCGGTCAAAACTTTTCAAATTTTTGCGTTTCCACGCTTTGCGGAGATTTTCGATGGTGCCGTATTTTTCTTTCAGGTATTCCCGGAACGCTTCTTCGGCGGGTTTGCTGTAATCCATGCGGCGCAAACCGTATTGACCATCGTGGAAACCGCTGATATGGATACCGACGATGCGTTTGCTCAATCCGGTGCGTTTCAATTCGGCGATCAGTGCGGAAATATTCTCTTTTGCCTGCTGCCGCCACACTTTGGAAAACATGGATGCCCAGAGCCAGGTGGTTTTGGGATCCATTTTTTTCGTTTCAATAAAATACTGCATGTGGACGTGATGACCCCAGCCTTTCTGCCCGTTGTGGATCGTCCAGACCTCATCGGGATAGCGGGTGCCGAATTCCGGATAGGGGTCGCAGTTGATGGAGAGTGAAAAGACCGCTTCGGGGCAGTAGCGCATTTTTTCCCGGATGGCATGGACGGCTTTTTTGACATCGAAACCGTCTTTGGTCCACGGCGAATCTTTCCACGGCCCGCTTAAAGTATTGCCCATCCGCAGAAAAATCGACTGCAATGCCGCGCCGGAATCGTGTAATTTTTTGCTGGCAGAGGTGTAACGGTAGACCCATGCCGGGTCTTTATACAATACCGGCAAACGCTCCTGACCGTCGATGACCAGCCGGGAATAACCGTCTCTGACCACGATTTTGGCGGTGTGATCGGTGTCGGCGGCGATAAATTTATCAAATTCCGCATCGGGCATTTTGCTGGCGGTATCATCGGGGGTGACGTGGGATTTCAGATAGCGGTACCACGCTTCTTTGGCCTGGAAAAAGTTTTCGATTTTCCAATCATCCCAGTAACTGGTCGACGGCGGACCTGCAACCACGATCGCCGGAGTGATCATATTGCCGGTGTCGGCATCGCTTTTGCGGTGGCAGAGTTTGCGCTCCCAGACGTTGGGGGCGGAATTCAGCATTTTGGACATCCGGGGGCCGCCGGGACCGCGGCCGTCAAGTTTGCCGTAATACTCCAGGGACGGCACTTTGCCGTACATCCGGATAAATGCCGGAGTATACATCGGATTGGCATCACTGCAGCTGGCGTAAATCGAACATTGCAGTTCGGTATTGACGGGCATGGCGCACGGTTTTGCCGGAGTGATGACGATATAACCGTCATGGTTGCTTTTTTTGATCAGCAGGGATTTTTTACCGTTGCGGTGCCGGCTGTCCACGATTTTGACTTCGCCTTTGGCGCCGTTGCGGAATTCGATTTTAAAGTTTTCGATGGGGGTCGTCTCAAAATCTTCCTGCCAGTAGACCGTTCCGGCGGGCGGTACCGGACGGTTTGCTGAAATATTGTGCCAGCCGTCGGTGGCAAATGCCAATGCCGGCAGCAGTGCCGCCAATGCGGTAAAAGTGGATTTTTTCATACGTTTATCTCCTTATACTTATGTAAAACGGTTTGTTTTTTTTGTCAGAACCACTGCGACCAGCGTTCGTTGTCCTTATCGACTTTCCAGAGCGTTCCCATGCCGCCATACAGACCGAAATAATACATTTTTTCCGAACTGACATGGCCGTCGGCATGGACGAAGTTCGCAGATTTATTGTGCCGGTTGGGGGCAAAATGGTTCTGCAACGAGGTAATGGAGTTGGCTTGATTGTAATAACAGCTGAATTGGGTCTGGTTGTGGGCGGAATCGACCAGCAGTGTCAGACGGGAGGGGTTTTTGATAAATTTGTTTTTAACATTGCCGCCGCCGTGTTTATCTTTCAGACCGTAAGTGTATTCTGAACCGTCCCATCTGCCCCAGAGATAACTGTAACCGTAGGAAATATAGGTATCCGCAGGTCCGGCGTCACCCGGGCAGATCTGATGCTGGCCGGCGAGTTTGAAATTGGAGTGATTGACATATTTACCCTGCTCTTTGCCCTGACCGGCAGAAATATTCAGCATCTGGATCCAATATGTCCACGAAGAAAATCCCGCGTATTTTTTATTGTACTGCAGCGGATAGAAATCATCGTTGACATCATTGTAACTGACAAAAAGTTTGCCGAGCTGCGCCATATTGTTTTTGCAGCCGGCACTTTTGCCGGACTCTCTGGCATTCTGCAACGTCGGCAGCAGTATGGCGGCGAGAATCGCGATTATCGCAATTACGACCAAAAGTTCAATCAGCGTGAATTTTGCAAGTTGCGTTGCTTTTTTCCGGGGATGTTTCATTTTTGCCTTCTTTATTTGTTATTAAAGTGTTTTTGATTTCCTCTTTTATTACATATATTCATTTTCGGGGATGGCTTTGCCCCGGATCTGCAATTCGACCGGCACGCTGAGCCGGCACGGCCCGTTGTCAAACGAACGCTCAACCATCAATTCAGCGATTTTGCCGGTATCAAAAAATCCCGTCGCCACCGGATAGGGGAAGCGGCGCAATTCGCTGTCGCCGTTGCACCCGGCAAGATAGAAGTCATCCCTGCCGTTTTCATACAGATACATTGCCGCACCGTGAGCATAAGAGTCATTGGGAAATGCGATGCCGCGCAGCTGCGGATCGCGTGCGGTCAACTCTTTCACAAACTCGTACCCGGCGGCAAAGCAGTTATCGTAATATGAGCCGTTGCCCTGCGGCGTGATTTTTACCAATTTGTCTGCCAGATACTCCGGGGCGGCGGCGTGCGGCAGGATATTCTGCCGCCAGTATGTGTCATTGGGCCAGCAGATTTTGAAGTTTCCGCCGGTTTTGCGGTCAAGATAATTATAAAGCCGGATTCGTGCCGTTTCGGCATCGAACGTCACATAACGCTGACAGATTTCGGTATCGCTGATGTACGGAATATGTTTTTTGTCCAGCAGGTCAAAAATTTCCTCCATGCCGCAGGGCGCGCCGACGAAAACCAGCCGGGTTGCACCTCTGCCCAGAGTTTCCCGCACTATATTGATCGCTCCGGCGGCGGCGTGCTCCATGACCTGACAGAATGCCACGCACCCTTTGCGGCTGAATCCGTCCAGCAGTTTCAGCACCTGCGCCCGGATGAAGTACTCCTGCATGGCGATCGAACTGGAAACCATGACCCCGATGGTGTTGGTCTCCTGTCCGGTCATGATCCGGTAGCCGATATTGGGGACATAGCCCAGGTCGTGGGCAATCTGTTTGACCTCTTTGACTTTTTGCTCACTGCAAAAGTTTTTTTTGCCGTTCAATATCTGCGAAACGGTCGGCACCGCCAGATTGGCGGCAACGGCGATCTCTTTCAAAGTTACTTTTTTGCGCGGTGTCATAATATTTTACTATCCTGTATAATGGGAGTTGCTTTCCGGTTGCAAACTACTTTGCGTTATTTAGTATACACGGCGGAAAACCATTTGTCAAGAGCCGTTGCAAAAAAAATGCAAAATAGTTTGCATACCTCTTGACAAATGGAAATTTTTGTGGTATACTTTTATCAAAACGGCGTTTTGCAGTAGTGCGCTTCTTTATGCAAAGTAGTTTGCATGTTTTGTAATCGAATTTTTTAACATATAAACCAAAAAAGCAGGATGTAAAAACTATGAGCGGAAACACCATTCTTTCCGGCGACGAGACCATCGTCAAAGTAAAGGTCACAGAAAGCATTACCCAGCGTTCTGATGCGGTCATTGCCAACCGGATCTTTGAGAATCTCGGCGATGAGAATGTCGATCACAATGGCGGCGGTATATACATCACCAGCGGTGCGACAGTTTCACTGGTCAACTGCGACTTCACCGGCAACTACGGTGTTCGCGGCGGCGGTGTGTGTATCTATGCCACCGAAACGGTCCCGGCGACAGTCAATATCGACAATTGCTATTTTGCCAACAATACCGCGACAGAGGGAACGACGCGCGGTAATGATATATTTGTCTATAAAGGCAGTACGGTAACTCTCTCCAACTCCACGGTACTCGGTCAGATCACCATTCAGGGGCCGTGCTTATTCACCTTTACCGGAACCATTACTCTCGGCAATACCTCATTGGACAGTGCCAACAGCAGTGCGGATTGTTTCAAAGTCGACAACGCCCATTTTGTTTTCACCAATGCTGAAACTTATACTTTCCGCAATATCGCCAAACTGGATACTGCTTCTGCCGGTATCGTCGCACTGACTTTCAACAATACTGCTAAAGTCACCGCTGCAAACGGCTGTGATTTCAGCAATGTCAAAACCGTTACCATCGGCAATCAGATGACCGGCACCATTGCCAGTAATTTCGGTACTCTGGCAGCAGATGTCGACGTCGTATTCGGCGGCAGCACGGTCAAATTCGGTCAGGTCACCGCGCTGGAGGACAAAAAAGTTCTCGGCGTGGCAAAAAACAACAGCGGTACGATCAGTGTCAAAACCAGCGATCTGCTGACCCTCCGCAGCAGCTATTATGATGATTTTTCCCGGACGGATTTCGTCGATGGTTATCAGGGCAGAGTCCTCGTCACCGGCGGTACGCACACGATAAGCGGTGCGGTGTTTCAGGGCAACTCCTCGACGGATCGCGGCGGCGCGCTGTCGGTCGGTGAAAGCGCCGTGGTCACTTTGGAAAACTGCCGTTTTCTCAATAACTACTCTGACAATCGCGGCGGTGCGGTCGGCGTATACATGGCAAATGTGACGATCAAAAACTGCTATTTTGAGGGCAACAGCAACAATTCCGGCGACCAGCAGTCCGGCGACCTCGCACTTATTTCCAGTGGTACGGCCACCATTTCCGATACGGTTCTCAATGGCGGGATATTCACCCAGAGTTCGGTCATATTCACCGGCAATATCACGTTGGGCAACGGTTATCTGCGGGCGTTCGGCGATTGGTACAGCAGTGACAATGCCTCATTTACTTTCACCAATACCACGGCGCAGGATCATTACGGTATGCAGGCGGTCGAGGGCAAAAAAGGCGTGGTTGCGCTGGATTTCCGGAACACTGCCAAAGTTTCTTTCGGTCATGCAGCTGATTTCAGCGATGTCGAAACGATTTCCGTCAGCGGCAATATGACCGGCACCATCGGGTCCGGATTTACCACTCTCAATACCGATGCGGATGTGATTTTCGGCGGTGTGAATACCGAATTCGGCAGACTCACCCTGGTGGATAATAACAAAAGTATCGGTAAAGTTAATTTCGCTAACGGCAGTATCACTGTCAGCAAAGGCGAACTGAAGCTGGCGGAAACCGCTTCCGGCGACCTGACCCGGACGGAATTTGTCGAGGGTTATCAGGGCAGAGTCACCGTTTCCGGCGGCACGCATACGATCAGTAATGCCACGTTGAGTGGTAATAGCGTCGTCAACCACGGCGGTGCGGTCAATGTCGCAACGGATGCGGAACTGCATCTGGAAAATTGTACGATCTCCGGCAACTTCGCTGGCGGCGCCGAATCCGGCAATGGTTACAATGGCGGTGCGATTTTCTCCAAAGGCGATCTTTATATCAATAATTGTACGATCTCCGGCAACTCCGCGCAGTATCGCGGCGGCGCGCTGTATGTTTCCGGTTTCACGGACGTCAAAAATACGGTGTTTGCCGACAACAGTGCCGGCAATAACGGTTATGAAATATTCGTCAGTGGTGCCGCGGCAGTGTTGAACGTTCAGGATTCCACGCTTTCCAATATGATGTTCAACCAGGGTACGGTCACATTGAAAGGCGATATTACGCTCGCCGGAGGTTATGTTTTCAACAAAAACGATGCCGGTATCTACAATGGTGACAATGTTCACTTTATTTTCGCCAACACCACTGAAGGCTCCCAAGCCAACCACGTTATTACCAACAAAGGTGTTACCGCATTGACATTCAATAACACTGCGGCGATAAATTTCCGTTACAATGATGCGGTTGCCAGCGATGCTTTCAGCAACGTTGAAACCATTACCATCGGCGGTCAGATGACCGGTAAACTCGGCGGCGGTTTCGGCAGTTTGAATGCCGATGCCAATGTTATCATCGGCGACACAAAGACCAAATTCGGCGAAGTTACCGTAATGGACAGCAATACTCTGGGTCAAGCCAGTTACACTGCCTCCAGCGGTACGATCAACTTCCAGAAAGAAACCGGTTCCCTGTTGACGATGGTCGCCGCAGATACCGATGATTCGCTTTTCACAGTGGATAAATTTGTGGATGGCTGGCAGGGCAGAGTCAACGTTTCCAGCGGCACCCACACCATCAGCGGTGCTGCTATCAGCGACAATTTCTCCGCTGATCACGGCGGTGCGGTCATCTCTGACAACACCAATATTGTCGATGCAACGTTTGAAAACTCCTCTTTCAGCGGCAATACGGCAAACCGTCGCGGCGGTGCGATGTTCCTGAAAGGTGCGGTCAGCGGCGATACCAAATTCACCATTTCCGGATGTACTTTCAGCGGCAATACCGCTTGCGGTGCCGACGGGGCTGATGACCATATCGGCGGTGCGATCTATTACCAGAACAGCCAGGGCAAACTGATTATCGACGGCAGCGAAAAAGCGGTGGTATTTGACAGCAATATCGCTGATTACGGCGGCGGTGCGCTCTGGGTGCGTGAAGGTGTGGCGGAATTGACCGGAGACGTCCGGTTCCTCACCGCCAGCGACTCGATCAACATCCGCGAAAACTGCAGTTTGGCGATCAATAACGCCAACATCACGCTCAATGCCGATCTGACTTCCCGCAAAGACAGTGCCGAAGCCGCCGGGACGCTGATTTCGGTGGCGGATTCCACGATCGCTTTCGGCGGCGGCATGATAGACGTTTCTGCGCTGAATATCGGCAGCGGGGTCAAACTCATTTTCAACGGCGAAACGGTCAATTTTGTCAATCAGGATCTGAGTGCCGCCACGATCACGGTCAACTCCTGTGTTGACGGCGACATTATCGCTGAAAATGTGAGCAAAATCGGTGCTTACTCGCTGGCAGACAAAACTTTCACCCTTGCGTTGGTCGATGGCAAAGTCACGGTCAGCAAAATGGCGGAAAAATCTTTGACCGGCAATACCGTTGGTACGGAAAGCAACCTGATTACTTCCGGTGAAGCCGATAATTTTATCGCCAATAAGACTGCGGCGGCAGAGAATTTGCTCACCACCATTAAAGGCGGTGCAATCTCCAACGCTCTGGTCGGCGGTGCGTATGCGAAATTTGCGGAAGTCGGCAAAGCCGTTATCGGCAATGTCGAGTTGAATATCAGCGATCTTGCCGACATCGCAGGTAAAGTTTATGCGGGCGGTTATCTCTATGGAAACGGTGCAGATTCTGCCGAAGCGCAGATGACGGTCGATGAAGTCAATATCACCATCGACGGCGGCGCGGTTTCAAACAATATGTTTGGCGGCGCTCACGCCCGTGAATACGGCTATGCTCTTGTCGATACGGTCAATATCACCGTCACTGACGGCAGTCACGGTCGTATTTATGCGGGCGGCTGGGCGGAAAAAGGTGCGGTCAGTTACGTCACCACTGCCAACGTCACCATTTCCGGCGGCACGGTCGATTACCTCTACGGCGGCGGTGCGAACGCTGACGGCGAAACCTATGTCACCACCAGTAACATTACTATTGAAAATGATGCGGTGGTCAACACGATCTTCATGGGCGGCAGATATGGTTACAGCTGGGTCGATAATGTGAATTTGACTTTTGCCGGTGCTGACAAGGTACTGAACCGTCTTTCCGGGGTCAGTAGTGCGGGTATGGATTATGCCGATGCGACGGTGGTCGAATTGGAAACCAACGTCACCGCCAACCTGATCGACTATGTGGACAAATTCGTCATCAACGAGGGTTACACGCTCACGGCTAACGACGCTTTCTATCTCGGCAACCGCCTTGAAAACGGTGAAACTGACGGCTTCACGACGTTTGACTTCATCGCCGAAGGCGAAGCCAACTGGACGGCGGTCGCCGGAATTGACGACTTCACCAACGCCCAATTCGCCGTCAACGGTAGCGAAGCGCAACTTTGGGACGGCAAATCCGCCATTGCGATCGGCGGTTACAGCCTGACCTACGATGCCGATGAAAAAATCATCAAACTGGCGCAGATCACGGCGTAAAATTCACCCAACCCCACCGCCCGGAGCAATCCTCCGGGCGTTTTTTATGGAGCAAAGCGAACTGGGAGTACCGGGAATACTGGGAATCCCTGGAGTTATTACGCAAAGCCGACGGCAAGCGCAGCGCCGGATAAATCAAAAAACGTAAATAACAATAATTGCGGAGATGGATTGCCCTCGCTGCGCTCACGCACATCGCAAGCGATGTCGAACCAGATGTTTCGACTCCACGATGTTTCACATCGTTCACGGCTCGCGCCGTGATCTCCTCCCCCCATTGCAAAAAAAAGCACCTCGTTTGAGGTGCATTGTTTTTGAAATGGTGGTGGGAGATGGATTCGACGGCGGGCTTAGCCCGACGAGCCGGAGCGTAGCGACGGCAACCATCCGCAAGGAATCCACTCCCGTCGGCAAAGCCGACGGCAAGCGCAGCGCCGGATAAATCAAAAACGCGGTCAAAACCAAGTTTTGAAACCGCGTTTTTTATTTGTCCGGAAGAGTGTATTCCGGAAATTTTACAAATGGTGGTGGGAGATGGATTCGAACCATCGAACTCGGAGAGAGCAGATTTACAGTCTGCCGCCTTTGACCGCTCGGCAATCCCACCGGATAAGTTTGGAGCGGGTAAGGGGGGTCGAACCCCTATAACCAGCTTGGAAGGCTGGTGCACAGCCGTTATGCCATACCCGCAAATGGTACCGACGAAGGGAGTCGAACCCTTAAGCCTTGCGGCACACGGACCTGAACCGTGCGCGTCTGCCAATTCCGCCACGTCGGCATCAATATCAGCCGCGATCAAAACATATCTTTTCTGATCGTATTTCTTAATATAGCCTGCTTTTTCAAATTGTCAAGCTAAAAAGCAAACATTTTGAAAAATTTTCGCATTTCAACTTCTCCGGCTGAAAATTCATTCGGCATTCGGCAGTTGTTGTGTTTTCGCAGGCAATATTTTTTCCGCGAACATACTTGTCAGCAGAAAAAACAATGCAAATAACATCCAAACGATACTTTTTCCATAAGAGCGAACCGCCATTTTTGCATCATAAGCATTTTCGCCGGCTATGGCAGTGTTTTTCGCTGTATAACCTGCACAGACAGCAGTATAAGCGTGTACATCATTCATAGGAATACTCTCATACCGCCAGGGATTTTTGGTATCGTCCCACTTATTTCGCCTAGACAATGCACTGCGAAACATATCATCAGCAGGACTGTCGCATCGATCGTGGACAACAATTCTATCTGTTGTCCAATTGTCTCCAGTAAAACCGTAGAAGGCAGAAAACGCCAAGCAAATAAAGGCAATTATAAAACACAACGGTTTTAAAAACCAAAAAGGCAGATTGACTTTTAATAAAAAGTCATACAAAAAGCTTTTAATTTTTTTAATTTTATTTTCTTTAAGAACTGGAATTACGATTTGTTTCTCGCACGTTGGAATTACGATTTGCTTCCCGCACGATGGACATTCCGTATTCATTCCCTGCCATTCACGATCTGCCATAACCGCAGCTTGACAATGCGGACATTGGAAATCAAAGTAATTTTTTGTTGTCGAATCCATTTTTTCAGTCTCCTTGTTTTTTATTTTTCACCTCCTTTTTTACCATAAAAAAGAGGCACATTCCGAAGAAGTGCCCATCTCTGCGTCTGCAACAACGCTACACAAAACACCATAATCAGAAATGTGCCATACCAGCAGTATGCACATACTGACTTAAAAGTTTTGTGTAGCCGTCTATGTTTGAAGTTGCAGTTCAGAGATGGACGTTTACAATCAGTTTGTCTTAGTTTGTTTTATTCTATTTCAATTTATCCATATATTTCCCGGTTATAAGATTGATAACTGACATAATATATTACTGTTTTTACAATAATACAAATACCGGTGCTGTTTTACGTCACACTGCGTTTGAAACGCAGCCACGAATACCAGAACAACACCGAGCCGATCACGGTCAGCGCCAGCATCTCTTTCCAAACCACGTTCAGCCCGGCTCCGCGATAGAGCAGCGCCTGACAGAAACTGACGAACTGGGTCGTCGGAGAGATCTGCATGATCTTCTGGATCAGCGGCGGCATACTTTCCAATGGTGTCGACCCGCCGGAAAGCATTTCCATCGGCATCAGCACCAAAATCAGCAATATCCCCAGCTGCGGCATATTCTGGGCGATGCACGCCAGAAATATCCCCAGCGACGTCACCGCAAACAGGTACAGCGCCAAACCGGAGAAAAACAGCAGCCGTGACCCTTCCACCGGCACCCCCATTATCCACTCGATCACCACCAGCTGTGATACTCCGGCGGCGACCAGTACTACCAGCGCCATCGACCAGATTTTGGACGCCATGATCTCAAATGAATTCAGCGGCAGCACCAGCAAATGTTCCAGCGTACCGCATTCACGCTCCCGGATCAGCGCCGCCCCGGTCAGAATGATCGCCAGCATGGAGATATTATTGATCAACTGCACCGCCGCCGAAAACCAGGACTGGGTCAAGTTGGGGTTGAAGCGGTTGCGCGGCACCAGTTTCGCCGCCGGTTTCGCTGTTGCGGCGCCTTTGCCGGTGAATTTCTCCGTTTCCTGATTGATGATCTGCTGGATATAGCCGCTGCCGGTGAACGCCTGCGACATCCGGGTGGCATCGACATTGACCTGAACTTCCGGACAGGCGTCTTTAAGCACATCTTTCTGAAAATTTGCCGGAAACACCACCACAAAAGTATTTTTGCCCATATCCATTGACCGGTCGATTTCAGACTGGTTGAGCCGGGCAGGTTTCAGAAACATCGGCGGAATAAACGAATCCGTTATCCGCATGGACAACTGCGAGGGATCTTCATCCACCACTGCGATCGCCGCATGCTGCAGTGAATCCGGCTGCGCTTTGGCACCCACATAGATACCGATGGTAAACGAGTACAAAATCAGCACCAGCATCAGCGGGTCGCGCCACAACCCCAGCAATTCTTTGATGCCGAGATGGTAAATATTTCGCATGGATTGTCTGATATTCATAGGTCATGACTCCTGCTTTTTCTGCAACAGCGTTCCCAGGATCACACACACCGGGATCGTGATGAGCAAAATCATAGACGGATGGTGCAGTTCGGCAAATCCCAGACCTTTGTTGAAAACGCCGCGGCTGATCAGCAGCATGTGGGTCGTGGGGTAGATTTCTCCGATCATCCGTGCCAGACCGGTCTGGGAATCGACCGGATTGATCA
The DNA here is from genome assembly GCA_015061865.1 of Lentisphaerota bacterium. GTDB lineage: Bacteria > Verrucomicrobiota > Lentisphaeria > Victivallales > Victivallaceae > UBA1784. The sequence continues at coordinate 297 of SUVU01000041.1, read as the reverse complement.
GTCCGCACAACTGCACTGCCGGCAGCATTGTCCCCAGCATGGTGAGGAAAATTACGGCGATCTGACTGCGGGTCACCGACGATGCCAGCAGCCCGAAACCGGTCGAAACCGCACAATACATTATCAGTGACACAAACAGCATCAGAAAACTCCCTTTCACCGGGACGTCAAACAATGTCACCGCCATCGCCACCAGAAACAGTGAACTCAACGTCGAAAATATAATGTACGGCATCTGTTTGCCCAGCAGAAATTCCAGCCGGGTCAGCGGCGTGACGTAAAGATTGATGATCGACC
>SUVU01000157.1 GCA_015061865.1 Lentisphaerota bacterium | reverse complement strand
CGTGTTCATAAATGCACAACCGCAGTGCCTCCCAGCAGGGGCAGTCCACGCCGCTATCGGTATGGTGGCGGGTCAGCGCCGAAAAAGTTTTGCCGGACAGCGGCGAAGTGACTTTGGTATTGATCGGAACGACCGTACCCGGTTTTTTGCCGGGGATCCGGAAATCATCGTTGAAAATCGTCAGCGGCAATTCTTTGACGATGTCACGGTGGATCTGTTTGCGCAAATCCTCCGGCATATATTCGGCGGCGATCAGCAAATTGGAAACAAACGGCTGCAAACCGCCGATTTCGCCTTTGCCTTTCTTTTTGACAATGAATGACCAGGGATGGACGGCGATCATCTCTGCCGCCTGCCGGACGGTGGCTTCCAGCCGCTTCCCGGCGGCTTGAGCTTGCTCGGTGGCGGCGAAATCCGTCGTTTTACGCACTTCACGGACGAAATTCAGCACGCCGTCCAGCGCATAAGTGACCGTGTCGCCGCCGCGAACTGCCGCAAACGGTCCTGCCATCGTCGCCAGCTCCAGATCGGTGATCTGCTGCGAAGCGGCAAGTTTCATCCCGCCGCGTTTGGCAAGCAGCAGTGTCGGCGGTACCGGCAGATACGTTTTTGCCGGTTTTTTGCCGTTGTCCCAGTGAAATTTATCCTGAAACAGCAGCCGGTTGCTCTCATAATCCACTTGCGCCGTCCGGGTCACCCGGTCGGGCAGTGCGGGCAGGATTTTACTCCATTTTTCCGCCCGGGCCAATGCATCACCGGGCATCCCGGGAGCCTGCAAAGTCACCCCGTACAGCGGCATGACGTAAATCCTGCCGGAACGGTTGTTTTCAAAATACACCCGCACGCCTTTGGCGATAAGTTTCACCATTTTCGGACGTTTTTCAAAGACCATCAGCATCGGTACATTGAATTCATTATACGCCGGATTGCCCTCAAAACTCAATACGATGTAATCCGAAGTGATCCTGCCGGATGCAGACGGTACCAGTTGACCTTTTTCCGGCACATAAATTTTTTGCGCTGTGCCGGTTTTCCACCAATTCTGCGTGAAAAAGAGCATACTGGGCAGATCATTGGTCTCAAAAACCAGCGCCGGGGTCAGTACACTGCCGGTCATGGTGAAACTGCCGCCGGAGGGGTAGGAATAGGTGACCTGACGCCCTGTCCACCAGGTTTTATCTTTGCCGGGGACGGCACGTTCTTTTTTGCCTGCCGCCATGACTTCGCCCAATATCCACATATCGCCGAAGTGGTCAAATCTGCCGCCGATAGTGGAGGAAACCTGCTTCAAACCGACCTTTTTCGGCGTGGGTTTGACGTGCGAAAGCCCCAGCAGCGCCCCCCGGCAGCTGGGACCGAAAGTGGTCAGAAACACCGCATTGCCCCGGGTGTCGGGACGCTTGTAATCGTAAAACAGTTTTTTGTCCGCCGAAACATGGCGGGGGCCGAAGTAACCGTAGGACGTTTCCCCGACGGTCAGCGGCAGCGCACTGCGGTCAAACCGGGTCAGCGTTTTATCCGCCGGGAAGTCGAATTTATCCGCCATAGCGACCTGCACTTTTACTTTATGCTGCCACAAAACCCTGCCCTGTGCAGTAAACACGGTACTGAATTCATAATTTCCGGCGGCAAGCGGCGGCAGCTGCTGCGGTTCAGGCGAAATATATTGCCCCGGTTTCAGCGTCAGCGGCAATTTTTGCTGCCAGAGCGCTCCGGTACTGCCGGCGGCACTCAAAGTCAACGTCAATTTTCCGGACAATTCCGCCTGCGCCGAAAACACCGTCAATTCCGGGCGGCAGAAAACTTTTTCACCCGGCTGGAACAAATTTAGTTCCTCTCTCCCGGTGACCTGACGGTAAACCGCCGTCGCCCCCGGCGAACGGTGGGCATAACGCCCGATGACCTGCAATTTGGGCAGCAGCCGCAACTGCACGATCCCGGTGTGCATACCGCGCAAATGGCCGATTTTGCACCGGACGGCAAGCACATTTTTGCCGGGGCGCAGGATCGTTTTGCCGCCGGTGGAGAAATAAATCCGTTCCCGGGAACTGGCTTTATTCACGATTTTGTCGAAACTGAATGAGCCGATCAGATGACCGTTGATAAAAGTCTGATCCCCCCGGGAAATCTGACCGAGCCGGAGTTCAAAATTATTCCCCGGCACATCTGCGGGCAATTCAAACGTGTAACGGTACCAGCAGGAGGATCTGGTCTTTCTGTAATCATCCGGCATATTGACCGGCTTGTTTTTCCCGGTCAGCGGCGCATTGACCCGCACCGTGCCCCATTGGGAATCGTCAAAATCCGGCGACGCAAATTCTTTGCGGTCAGCATAAACAAACCGCCATCCGTTTTCCGGAAACGTGAAATATTCCCGGGATTCCATCCGGAGTTCCAGCATTTCGGCGGAAGTTACCGGACGTTCGGCGGCAAAAACCGTCAAACACGATACCAGTGCCGTAAAAAATATGATTTTTTTCATTGATTTGACCCTATATTGGTTACTCTTTGAATAAGTTTGTTATCATAATAAGACAATGAATCCGGCTGATTGGTCGCATCCTGAAACATGACCCCCAGATGTCCACCCAGCTGTGCCGCCGACACCCCCGCCGCATGACCATCGACAAAACTGACATTGGCATTATTGCTGTGGCGGGTGTGGACGTTGCCGGTACGATCCGTCGGAGTAGCCCCGAAAGAGCCGAAATTCACCCTCGTCGTCTGCTTCCAGATGCCGTTGTCATTGCTGACCGTATCAAAGAAAAAAGCAAACCGGGAGGCGGATTTGATTTTTTTGGTGTCGATCGCCAGTGCATTGTTCTGCCGCTGATACATATTATTGGGAACGTTTTCCGGCTTGGAGGGTGCGCCGTAAGCATAATAACTTTTCACACTGGTGCTGATCTCGCTGTTGATCGGCAATGACGGACAGCGCATGTATTCGGCTTTGATCTCATCGACTTTGCCGAAATCCCCCTCGTACAGCAGCGGGATATTGTATTCACGAACTTTGCTTTTTACCATATACTGCACTGAGACGACCGCACTTTTTTCATTGATGTAATTGGTCAGCGCAGTTCCCATCTGCTTCAAATTGCTCGTGCAGTTCGCCGCCTGCCCCCGGGCACGGGATTGCTGAAGCACCGGCAGCAGCATCCCCGCCAGTATCGCTATTATGGCAATAACGACGAGCAATTCTATCA
>SUVU01000156.1 GCA_015061865.1 Lentisphaerota bacterium | reverse complement strand
TGAAGGAGAATTGTTGAAATGAATGAAAACCATCTGATCCATTGTCCCGGCAATCCCGGTTACAACCCGATTTTTGCGGTGGGTGAGCATGAAATGCAGTTGACCTCGTTCGGGCTGCTGGTGCTGGGTGCGGGGGAAACTTATACTGCTGATACCGCTGATTTTGAGTGTGCGCTCGTCCTGCTCGGCGGCAAATGCGCCGTTGCCGGCAAAGATTTCAATTTCGCTGAAGTCGGACGCCGCAAAAACGTCTTTGACGGCGCGCCCCATACCGTTTACCTGCCCCGCCGTACGGCGTATACGGTGACTGCCCTGGACGGCGGCGTGGAAATCGCCGTCAATCTCTCCCCTGCAAGCCGCGACACTGCCGGACCGACGGTCATCACTCCGGAAATGACCCGCACGATCTCTATCGGCAGAGACAACTTTACCCGGGCGGCAACGATCATGATCGATGAGAAATTTGATTCGGAACACTTCTATATCGGTGAAGGTCTGATCCCCTCGGGCAACTGGTCGGGGTATCCGCCGCACCGTCACGATGTGGATAATCTGCCGGAGGAGATCGACATGGAGGAAACTTATTTCTACCGTTTCGATCCGGAATGCGGTTTCGGGATCCAAAAAGTTTACACCCCGGACGGCAGGATCGATCAGACTTATACCGTCAAATACAATGATACCGTTGCGATCAAAGAGGGTTATCATCCGCTGTGCGGTGCGCCCGGTTATCAGATGTATTACCTCTGGACGATGGCAGGTGCGGTCAATCGCGGTCTGATTTCCAGCAAAGATCCGGTGCATGCGTGGGTGAAATGAGCAGTAATGTGAAAGATTTGCTGCTGGGAATCGATTTCGGCAGCGGCGGGTGCAAAGCCACCATTATCGACTGCAGCGGCAATCTCGCCGGTGAAGCCGCGGTGGAATACCCGACTCACTACCCCCACCCGGGCTGGTCGGAGCAGACTCCGGCGGACTGGTACGATGCAATGTGCCGGGCGTTGGCGATGATCCGGGAGCAGGGGGTGGATTTCAACCGGATCGCCGCGATCGCTCCGGACGGCAGTACCCACAATGCGGTACTGCTGGATGCCGCGATGGTTCCGGTGCGTGACACGATCATGTGGACGGATCAGCGCAGTACTGCGGAATGTGAAGAGTTGAAAAACATCTGCGGCGAAAAGATTTTTGCCACCGCATTTCAGAGTGCCACGCCGACCTGGACACTGCCGCAGCTGCGCTGGTTGAGCAAGCACGAGCCGGAAGTATTGCAGAAAACCCGCCACATCCTCTTTGTCAAAGACTACATCCGCTATCTGCTTACCGGCGTGGCGGTGACCGATTATATCGAGGCGCAGGGTACGCTCTTTTTTGATATGAAAAACAATTGCTGGAGTTACGAACTGGCGGCGTTGGCAGGGGTCACCCCGGAAATGCTGCCGGAACTGGTCACTCCGGAAACAGTCACCGGTACCGTCACCGCGCAGGCGGCGCGCGATACCGGGATCCCCGCCGGAACTCCGGTGGTTTGCGGTACATCCGACTCTGCCGCCGAGGATTACGGTGCCGGGGCGATCGAGCCGGGCGATGCCATTGTCAAACTTGCCACCGCCGGTAATGTCAATGTCATGACCGCATCTCCCCATCCCCACGCCCGGACATTGACCTATTCGCACGTTATCAAAGGGATGTATTACACCGTGTCCGCCACCAATGCGGCGGCAGTCTGTCAGCGGTGGTTCCGGGATAACTTCTGCGGGGTGGAAATCGCCGCTGCGGCAAAGAGCCGGAGCAAAACGTTTGCTTTGATGGATGAATTGGCACAGCAGAGTCCGCCCGGGGCGAACGGGGTCTTTTTCCACCCCTATTTACAGGGGGAGCGTTCCCCGTACTGGGACAGCGATCTGCGGGGCAGTTTCACCGGGATCAGTATGGCTTCAACGCGCGGGGATTTCAGCCGTGCGCTGTTGGAGGGGGTCGCATTCAGTCTGCGCGACTGCCGGACTTTGATCGATGAATTGGATCTGCCCATGAAGCGGATATTTCTTATCGGCGGCGGTGCCCGCAGTACGCTGTGGAGCGAAATCGTCTGCAATGTGATGAATGTCCCCGTAACTCTGCCGCAGCCCGGTGATGCCGGATTCGGTGCGGCATTGATCGCCGGTACCGGCGTCGGGATTTTCCCGGATGCCGCTGCGGCGGTCAGGACGTGCCTGAAAATTTCCGGCACGGTCGAACCCGATGCGGAACTTGCCGGATTCTATGCCGGGAAATTTGAAACTTACCGGAAAATCCATGATGCCATGGCCCCGGTTTACCGTGAAATGAAACAACTGTAACCTGAACATAAGGAAAGGAAATTATGCAGCTTAAAAAAGATTCCTACATGTACCAGATGGTGCTGACCGAACTCAATGACGCCGTCGGCGCAGAGTTTGTGGACAGCGGTGCCGCTGACGGTCTGGGGCACTCCATCGACTATTACTGGATCCCCGAAATGTGGCACGACCGGGGCAAAGAGACCCAGAAACCGGATTTCGTCGTACATCCCGCCAGCACCGATGAAGTCGCTAAAATCCTGAAAATCGCCAACACTTACCACATCCCCGTCACCCCGTGGGGCGGCGGTTCCGGTTCGCAGGGCGGAGCGTTGCCGGTCTATGGCGGCATCATCCTCGATATGAAACGGATGAATAAAGTTCTGGAAATCGACTCCCGCACGTTGAGTGTCACCTGCGAAACCGGTATCAACGCCCAGATGCTGGAGTGGGAAGTCGAAAAAGCCGGTTTCTCGACCATGCACTTCCCCGCGTCCATCGCCTGCGCCACCATCGGCGGCTTTCTGGCTCACCGCGGTACCGGGGTGCTTTCCACCAAATACGGCAAGATCGAAGATATGGTCATGTCGCTGGAAGTCGTCACCCCGACCGGGGAAATCATCAATACCCTGCCGGTGCCGCGCCATGCTTCCGGGCCGGATTTGACGATGCTGTTCCTCGGCAGCGAGGGTACGCTCGGCGTGATCACCAAAGTCACGCTCAAAATCCACCCCATCCCCGAAGCCCGCGAATTCCACGCCTTTTTGTTCAAAGATATGCACACCGCCATGCTTGCCGGTGCGGAATTGATGCACAGCCGGATGCAGCCCAGTGCGTTGCGCCTCTACGATGAACCGGAAACTGCCCGCCTGATCAAACGGGTGCTGGGGCTGGATAAACCCGGGGCTT
>SUVU01000040.1 GCA_015061865.1 Lentisphaerota bacterium | reverse complement strand
GGATATTGTATTTACCCGGCAGCAAATCAAGCTCAAGATCGTTGACGGCAACTATTTCATAGACCCCGCGCTCGGCATCGAAGCGGGGCAGAAACAGCCGTTTGCCTTTGAATAACGGAGAGAGATCCGGTTCGGCGCCGTGGCGGATGAAGCCCGCCACACACTCAGTTTCCTGAAAAGATGGCAAAGCGCAAATTTGAGCGCAGATATCAGCGTCGTACTGACGCCGCGACTCTGCATCGAGCGACTTGCGGCGGAGAGAATATTCCCGCCGGACTGCCGCTTTTGCAACTTCCACTGGTGAAACTGCTGTCATACCGTTTTTCTCCGGTGATTTCAATTTGTGGAAAAACGGTGTCACTGTGCCGCCGGATCTGCCCGGCAGGAGGAGACTGTTCCTCCCCCCGGCAGCGGAGGTTTTCCCATGCCGGCAACGCAGGGTATTTTTCCGCTGCATTGTCACGCATCAACTATAACTTTCCCGGAACTGCAACTGTCCCGGAACACAGTGTAACCGGATTTTCCGTCGCCGGAAATTTTCCGGCCCGTCAAAATCATATCTGTAAAAGCAAAAAATTGCTGCTGAAAATAAATATAATGCGCTTTTTCTAAAATAAAAGCGCATTTAATAAAAAAATCCGAAATTTAATGATATTACTCAAATCAAAGCAAATTTTTTCAGTATCCCGATCAGCCAGATGGCAAAAATCAGCACCGGCAGATACCACCGGAGGACATTGACGAACCATGCCGGCAGTTTCCAGCCGGTCCCGGTATTCAGCTCGGTCCGCAGATTATCCCTGCCCCAGCCGGATTTGGTCAGGCAGAATATAGACAAATAGAGCGCTCCCAGCGGCAGGAGATTGTCGCTGACGATGAAATCTTCCAGATCCAGCACCGAACTGCCGGCGCCGAACGGCTGAAAATTTTTCCAGAGGTTGAATCCGAGGATGCACGGCATACTCAACAGCGCCAGAGCCACGCCGAAAACCACACACGATTTGCGCCGTTTCCAACCGAATTCATCCATGCCGAATGCCACCAGATTCTCAAATACTGCGATCAAAGTCGAAATCGCCGCCACCGAGAGGAAAATGAAAAAGAGCGCCCCCCAGAAAAATCCCCCCGGCATACTTTTAAACACTTGCGGCAGCGTAATGAAAATCAACGGCGGCCCGCCGGCAGGATTGACATTGAATGCCGCACAACAGGGAAAAATGATCAGACCGGAGCAAAATGCCACCGAAGTATCCAGCGCCGCAATCCAGAAACCCTCCTGCGGCAGTGAGCGTTTGCGGTCAAAATAACTGCCGCAGATCGCAATACTGCCGATCCCCAGACTGAGGGTGAAAAACGCCTGCGCCATCGCCGCGTGTACCGCTTCAAGAAACAATCCCGGCGTAAAAGCGGCAATATCCGGACAGAGGAAAAAGCGCAGCCCTTTGCCCGCCCCCGGCAGCCGGACGGCATGAAAAACCAAAATACCCAGCAGAATGACCAGACCGCCCATCATCACTTTGATACTTTTTTCGATCGTTTTCTGCACCCCGCCCATGCAGATCAGCACGGTAAACAGCAGAGAGCCGAGCATAAATACGCTCTGCTGCCCCGGCGAAGCAAGAAAAGTGTCAAACGTTGCCGCCGAAACCTCTCCCCCTCTGCCGGTCAGATAAAAGCTGCTGTACGCCACCAGCCACCCGGTGATCGCAGTGTAAAACATCAGCAGGATCAGATTTCCGGCAAAAAGCAGATAGACCGGCAGATGCCATTGGTATTTCGTTCCGGGATTCTGCAATTTGCGGAACGCTCCCGGAAAAGTGCTTTGACCGGCTCTGCCGACGGCAAGTTCCATCATCAGCACCGGGAAGCCCAGTACCAGCAGAAAAAAGAGATAAAGCAGTACAAACAATCCGCCGCCGTATTTCCCGGCGATGTAAGGAAATCTCCACACATTGCCAAGTCCGATCGCACAACCGGCTGTCATCAGGATAAATCCCAGCCGGGAGCCGAAATGTTCACGATTCTGCGCCATAATGTCCCCTGTTTTGTATTATTCAATGAGTTTTGTCACCAAATATATCATAATATCGCCTTAAAAGCAACTTTTTATCACAACAAATGAGACATTATAAATTTTTTGCCATGCGCTCTTGCAAAAAATATTTTACCGTGTTATATTACCTATGATATAAAAGACTTTTAACTCCTGGTGCAGGTCAGTTTGCAAGACGGCACCAGACCAAACAAAGAGGTGAAAAATGGCGAAAATCAATGTAACCACCACCAGCGCAAATATGACTTTGAACGGTAATACGGTAAATGTTTACGGTGCCGGTACGATCAATACCATCAATGTCAACAATTCCAGCGGCAAACTGATCGTCTACGACGGCGGTACGGTCAACAATGCCACCGTTTCCAAAGACGAGGGCAAAATTTCGGCATATAACGGCGGGGTACTCAACAATACCGTCATCGACGCCGACCAGACCTATGTTTCCGTCTACAATGGCGGCAAAGCCAACAAAACCACAATCACCAACAACGGTTCCATGTTTGTCAGAGACGGCGGCACGGCCAGCGAAACCACGATCACCAGCGGTGATATGAAAGTCTACACCGGCGGTGTCGCCGATGTGGTCACGCTCAATAAATTCGGCTATACCGAAGTTTACGGCGGCACGGTCAATAATGCCGTGATCAACAGCGCCGGTCACCTGAATGTTTACGGCGGCAAAATCAACAATGCCGCGATCAAATCCGGCGGCGATCTGAAACTTGCCGACGGGGTCACTTCCATGACCAATGTTTCTTCCGGCGGCAGAATGACCATTTCCAAAGGCGTCGCCGATGGAACCACCGTGAATGCCGGCGGCTCCATGACCATTTCCGGCGGCAGTGCCGTCAATACGTTCCTGACCGGAACTAATGCGAAAATGCTGCTCAAAGGCGGCAGTTCCCTCAAAGCCACCGTAACTTCAGACGCGACTGTCTATGTCAGCGGCGCCAATGCGATTGCCGCGGATACGCTGCTGACCGGCGGTATAATGAACGTTTTTCAGGGTACCGCCGATGACACCGATGTCATAAACGGCGGTCTGCTCAATGTGACCGGCTCCGATGGCAAAGTCACCGGTGCGGCAGTTTCCTCCGGCGGCAAAGCCGTCGTCAGCAACGGTAATTTCACCGGCAAAGTCCTTTCCGGCGGCGAATTGACCATTTCCGGCGGCAAAGTCACTGATACCAACATCGCTTCCGGCGGGGCGGTCACGGTGGTCAAAGGCACATTCGATCTGGAAATTTCTTCCGGCGGCAAAGTCAACGGATTTTCATTCGGCAAAGCCACTGAACTGACCAAAATCGCACTGTCCGACGTTACTGTCGGTGCCGATGCCACGCTCTACGCCGGTCAGAGCGCTGCCGGGATCACCATGGAAACCGGCGCGGAATTGACGGTGTTCGGCACGGCGGAAAATATTTCCGGCACCGGCAGCTGCACCGTGACCGTCAAAAACGGCGGCAAAGTCGCCGGCAAACTGCAATTCACCGCCCCCGAAGCCGAAGTCGTGTTTGAAAAAGGCGGCGTTTACGACTTTGATCTGCGCAGTTTCTCCACCGGCGAAGATCCGATCGTCGATTTTACCCATATTTCCGGTACGCCGGATCTGATGATAACGGTTTCCAATACTCAGGAACTTGGTACTTATGTGCTTGCCAAAGGTCTGGACAGTTTCACCGGCTCGATCACATTCAGCAACGGCTCCAAAGTTTTCGGCACCATCACCGCAGACGGCTCCAAAGCACACAATTTCGGAGTCGATCACGCTTACTGGCTGACTTTCAAAGACGGTACATTGTATCTGGATTCCGCCTACGAAGACCGCACTCCGCCGGTCAAACCGGTCGCCAAAGCCAGCACCACCGCCGCCACCAATAAACCGGTGACGGTCACTGCCACATTCAGCGATGATTCGGTGATCAGAGAGTATTCGCTGGATAAAAAAACCTGGCAGACCTACACCGCCGGGGTCAAAATGAGCAAAAACGGCACCGTCTACTTCCGTGCCGCCGATGCTGACGGCAACATGTGCGATCCGACGGCTTATACGGTGAAAAACATCGACTTGACCGCCCCGGCGAAACCGACCGCCAAAGTCAACACCACGGCGATCGTCAAAGGCACGGTCACGGTCACTGCCACATTCAGCAAAGATTCCACGGTCAAACAGTATTCGCTGGATAACAAAACGTGGAAAACCTACACCACCGGCGTTAAAATGGCTAAAAACGGCACCGTCTACTTCCGGGGCCGGGATGCGGCGGGCAACTATTCGGCGTCCACAGCGTTCAAAGTGACCAATATTTACACCCCGGTCGCCAAAGCCATCAGCGGCGTCAAAGCCAAAACCGGCAAAGAGGATATCACCCTCTCCTGGAGCAAAATCACCCCCGCCAAAGGTGATAAGATCGCTTATCAGGTCAAAATGGTCGGTGATGATGACAGCGGCAGCTGGACGGTCACCAGCCCGAAACTGACCCGCAAAGATCTCGATGTCGGCGTCTATAAATTCTACATCCGTTCCGTGGTCACCGCCCCCAATATGACCGTTTACGGCGCGTGGAAAACGGTTTCGGTGAACCTCAAAGATATCGTGAAACCGGTAGTGGAAAAACTCACTGCCTCCGTCAAAGGCTACAATGCCACCATCAAAATCGACGGCGATGACAACGGCGATATCGTGAAATTTGTGGTCACTTACGGCAAAAAAAGCGTCACCGTCAAAACCGCTTACGATGCCAGAGATAAAGAGTATGAAGACGATGCCGTGGTCAAACTCAGCAATCTGGCGGTCGGCAAAGTTTCCGTTTCGGTCGTTGCAGTCGATGCCGCCGGCAACAAAAGCAAGGCGAAAAAGGTCAATCTGACCATCAAAGACGTCACTGCCCCGTCCAAAATCACCACGCTGAAAGCCCCGTCCATCACCAATAAGTACAAAGGCACATTCAGCTGGAGTGCGGCAAAAGACAATTCCGGCAAGATCGCCAAATACCAGATCCAGCTGGATAACGGCAAAATCTACACCTCCACCAAAACCAAACTGTCGGTCAGCAATTTGAAAATCGGCAAACACACCTACCGTGTCCGTGCCATTGACAAAGCCGGCAACGTGGGGGCGTGGAGCGCTGCTAAAACGTTTACGGTGAAAGATGTCACTGCTCCGGCGACGGTTTCGATCTCGGCAAAAGTCACCGGCAATACCGTGGTATTCAGCTGGAAAAAGCCCAAAGACAACGTCGGCGTGACCAAATACGTCCTCCGGTTCGGAGCGAAACTGGAAAAATCCATCACGTTGTCAGCTTCCCAGCTCAAATACGCCGTGCCGATGCTGAATAAGGGTACTTACAAATACTCCATCGTCGCTTACGATGCCGCCGGCAATGCGGGCAAAGTGAAATCCGGCAAATTCACCATCAAACAGGCGTTGACCCCGGTCGCGGCGGCTTCGGCGCTGTCTGATACGGATTTCAATGCGGCTCCGGAAGCGCTCTTTGCCCCGCAGGACGACATTCTGGCTTACAGCGATGTGCTGAAAAACAGTACTGCGATCGCTTCGGCGGATGATCTGACTGCTTCGGAGCAGAGCAAAGACAAATTCATGCAGTTGGCGTAATCCGGTTGGCAGAACGAACCATGTTTGACTTTTCTCTGGGCGGATTTGATTTCAGAACTGCTTACAGTGATTGCACGGTGGACGGCAAAACGGTAAAACTCGATTTTGCCGCCGCCGGGCTTCCCGGCAAATGGGAGTGCCGCAACGAGTTCGGCATCTGGGAGCTGGAAGTGGTCAAATCTGCCGCCGCAGTGGAGATTTCCTCCCGGCTGCGCCCTGCCGGTAAATTTGAGAGCATCACCATGCGCCAGCTGGTGCTGCCGCAGCTCCAATGCCGCCATCTGGTGATTTCCGGGGTCAAAATGGGGCGCTGTCAGGCATGGGAAATGCCGGTCGCCCCGGCCGCAGATTTCACCAGTTACTACACCTGCGCCATCAGCAATGATTCCGGCACTTTGCTTATCACGCATCCGCTGGAGCAGAGCCAGTACGCTTATGTCACCGGCACCGCAGAGCGTGACGGCATCACTGACCTCGCCCTGACTGGATTTGCCGGATTTTACCACGGCGAAACGGTGGAATTCACCCCGGTCAAATTGAGTTTCGGCGACGGTTTTGAATTGCTCAATGAGTATGCTTCAGAGCAGAAATATGTGAAACGCGACTTCTCCGCCCCGCCGGAACCGGGCTGGAACAGCTGGGATTATTACCGCTGGACGGTCACAGAAAAAGAGGTGTTGAAAAACGCTGAATTCATCGCCCGTGATCCCGTTTTGAGCAAACACGTCAAACGCATCATCATCGACGATGGCTGGCAATACTGCTACGGCGAATGGGAAGCCAACCCCCTGTTTCCCAACGGCATGAAGTACCTTGCCGGGGAAATCAGCAAACTCGGCTTCACCCCCGGATTATGGCTGGCACCGGGGATCATCGAACCGCATTGCCGGATCGCCCAATTGGAGTACGATATGCTCGGACAGAGTGTCGGCGGTCAGCCGGCGCTGGTCTATCAATGTATGAAACGGTACGGTTTCGTGCTTGACCCAACCGTGGCAAAAAGCCGGGAATTTCTGCGGGAAGTTTTTGACAAATGCTGCAACTGGGGCTATAAATACTTCAAACTCGACTTCATTGAAAGAGTCATGGATGCCCCCCGTTTCGCCGATCAGAGCGTGCCGCGCAGCAAAATCATCGCCAAACTGATGGAACCCATCGTTGAAAGTGTCGCCCAACGTGCCGAGATCATGGGCTGCAATTATCCGTTTATGACCGGCAATGAATTCGTCTCTTACGCCCGCACCGGCAGCGATATCCACTCCGACTGGCTCAATGTCAAAAATAATGCCATCAACAGCGCTTTCCGCTACTGGATGAATAAACGGCTCTGGATCAACGATCCGGATTTCGCCCTCTGCCGCGGCGTGGATACCACGGCGTTTCCGGATAAATTGCAGCCGTCACTGGTCTATGTCAACGCCGATCAGCCCTACGAAGCGCTGTACAGTCAGACTTTCAGCTCCACAACTTTGAGCGAACAGCAAATATTGCTCTCACTGGTGCTGATGACCGGCGGGGCGGTCAATCTCTCTGATGATCTGACATTGCTCAATGAAACCGGTTTGGATCTCGCCCGCAAAGTCGTCAGCGCCGAATCCGGTCACGCCGCTGTACCGCTGGATCTCTTTACCAGCGCCAATCCGGCATTTTATCTCCAGAAACTTGCCCGCGGCGGCAGATTGCTGGTCATCAACTGGGGAGAAACCGAAAAAGAATTCACCCTGCCGGCACATATCCTGCCCCAACTGCCCGATGCTGCCACGGATTTCTGGACCGGCAAAAACTCCGCCGTCACCCCGCAACTCACCCTCGCTCCCCACCACTGCCGCCTGTGGCAATGGTAACGGTCTGAATAGATGCAAACGGGATTCAACTGAGCAGTCTGCTGACAGTTGGAATGGATGCCTGACGTTTTTGTTTGCATAAAAAACGGGACTGCTGTTGGCGGCAGTCCCGGTGATATTCAGAAAATTTTCCGTTGTTCAGCGCAGCTGGGTACCTGATTTGGCATCTTTGGATTTCAGGTATTTTGCAACGGCAGTGGTTTTGGCATAATCAAATGCGGTCTGACCGTATTTATTTTTGGCGTTGACCTCAAAACCTTTCTGTTCGACCAGATATTTGACCAGTTCCGGATTGCCGCCGGCGGCAGCGAAGTGGAGGGCGTTCCAGCCGCGGGCATCGACTGCTTTGAGATCCAGACCGGCATTTTCATAAAATTTGAACAGCTCGAAATTTCCGGCACCGGCGGCGTAAAGCAGCACGGTGATTTCCCCGGCTTTGGCTTCTTTGACCTCTTTTTTGACACCTTTGGCGGCGGCTTCAGCGATCGCTTCAGCACGGTAACCGTACAGCTGTTTGATCAGCGCCGGATCGCCGTAGTAGGAAGCGTTGACGAAAAGCTGCACATCCAGCCAGTTGATATCTTTTTTATCGCCGAGAGCTTTATCACTGGCGTAGATGTCTGCCAATTTTTTGGCATCGGCGAGATAAGCCGCCTGTCTTGCCATTTCCTGCGTGGGTTTACGCATGTCGCTGTTGTCCACGAAATATTTTTTCGCACCGGCGAAACGTTTGTCATTTTCCTGACGGATCTGGATTTTGGTGAAATCTTTGTCCAGCAAAGTTTTTCGCGGTCTGTTTTCAAGCGCACGATTGACAAAGAACCAGGTCAAACCGACGATTGCCGCCACGATGACCAGACTGACGAATAAGAAAAATTTTTTCTTGTCCATTATGAATTTTCTCCTTTTCTGGTATTTATTTGATTAGGACTTCATTATAAAATACATCACTTTTGCCGGGATTGCAAGTAATCTGCCTGCTTTACGATCATATTATTCACCGGCAGATAGTACAAACTGCCGAGGTGACCGCCATTGGAGAACCAGAATATCCGCTGCTGCAGAGTTTCATCCAGCCAGCGGCGGTCGGCTTCGCTCAACAGAAAATCATCCAGATTGTGGATCACTGCCACATCCGGTGAAGTTTTCAGAAACTGCTCCAGTGAACGGAGATCGGAATGATGCAAAAGCTGTGCCAGCTCCTGCTGCGGATAGCGTTTTTTCAGCATGGAAACGTAATCAGCAAATGTGACTTTATCCAGCGCCAGATAAAGGGCATTGCGTTTGCCCCATGAATACTCCGGCAGTTCCGGCAGCGGTTGCTCCCGGTGGAGCGCCAGCAGCATTTCCCGCATGGCAAGTTTCAGCGACAATCCCACGGCGAAATGGGCGGTATCTTTATCCAGCGGCGACTGATAACTGCGGGGAGAAACGGGATTTGCCGGGTCGAAGTGTTTCGCCGGTTGATCATACTGCATCAGCATTTTCCCTGCCGCCGCCGTCAACCGGCGGCGCATTTCGCTTTTGCTCCACCCGGCACTGACCGCATTCAGCGCATCGATCTGCTTCAGCGCATACTCCGAAGAGACCGGCGGATTGACCGCCACAAACCGGCTGATGCCCAGCGTTTTCTTTCCGGACTCCAATTCCGCGATTTTCAGCGTATGCAGACCGCCCATACTGTAACCGCACAGGACGATTTCAGGGGCGGAGATCCACTGACGGGCTTTGAGATCTTTCAGCACGGCGGTCAAAGCCTGACGCACTCTTTCGGCGTCGTCCGGCAGATATCCGGGCAAACCTTTGCCGTCAGCCTCCACAAACCGCCAGTTGAAAGTGCTGTCGATACTGACCACGGCAAACCCCGCCTGATGGAATTTTTCCGCCAGTGCGGTCAAAGTTCCGGTGGTACAGCTGCCGCCGATACCCGGCAGGAGAATGGCGAGTTTTTCCGGCGGCACCGGAGCATTTTTCTCAACTTCCGGTGCCTGCCAGAAAGCATAGGGCAGTTTTTCCCGGTCAGTAACGAGCTGAACTTTGCGGATTTTCGCCGCCGTGAGGAAGTCATCGTTGAAAAGCGACAGCGGCATATACCAGAAATCCCGGCTCTGCTGCGGCTGAAATCTGCCCGCCCGCATGGAATCGGTGATATTATCCTGCGGGAAATAATCTTTCAGCCCGGTGTAATTGCCTTTCAGCCATGCCGGAGGCAGCGGGGGGACGGAAGTTTCTGCAGCGGCAGCCGGATGTACAGTTTTTTTGCGGTACTCCTCAATTTGACGGTTGATTTCCCGGTAAAACCACATCTGCAAGTCCAATTCCCGCCGCACCAGCATCATCTGACGGTAATTTTTGTAGGGATCAAGCGCACCGCCGGTGATTTTTTCATAGCCGTCCTGGGCGATCACCATGCGGTTGAAAAAAGTCGCATACCCGGCGTAAGGAATGTAAGTTTTGCCGTCAAATGCCATGTCAAAGAGAAATCCGGTCAGATCTCTGCCGTTCATCGCCGGCACCACCGGCAGGATAAACGTCTCTCCCGGCCCGATGCCCCAGCGGGCAAACGCCTGCCCGAAATCCGCTTCCGCCTGCGGAATGTGCCACCACGCCATCGCCACATCAAATATACCGATGATCCCCAGCGTGGAGTTGGCAAAGAAGCGGATCGTTTCCGTGCCGGCGACTTTCCATTCAGCTTGAAGCAGTGAACTTATCAGCCGTGCCGGATACTCCAGATTTTCGCAGACATTGTTGAAGTGCTTGATAAAGGGCCGGGGAAAGATCGTCGTATAGACCCGCCCCAAAGGATCAGCGACGTAACACATCAGAAAATCGGTACAGCTGAACATCGACCGGTTGAATCCCTCCATCGGGTCTTCACCGCCGAGGACATTTTCGATCTCCGACGGCGTCCACGGTTCGGGGTGTGCTTCCGGGTATTTGTCTCCGGGGTGGTGACATCCGGCAGCGGCGAACAGCACTGCCGCCGCAGTCAGAAAAACAGCAAATCTGTACCGTTTTTTCATCGCTTATCTGCCCAATTCCGTATCCAGATGGGAGTCAAAAACTTCGCCGCTTGCCCACACCGGAACTTTGCCGCGCTCCTGACGCTCCAGAAAGCCGAATGCCGGGCCGGGAACCAGATCGTGAGCGCCCTCAAACAACGTCAGCCGTGCCAGCTGTGAAGTCCGGCGCAGCAGCACTTTATACGGCCCGTAAGCCGGATCGGCAGCTCCGGTGTAGCGCAAATGCTCCGGAATGACCTCGTCCCGCACGATAACCCCGATATCCGCCGCACTGATCCGGTCTTCCGGGGCGGCAAGCAGATTGAATGCCTCGATACTGTGCGACACCGGCACGCTGAAACGGGTGTGACCGTCATGGATGCCGGTACCGATGTCCACGATACAGCGATTGGCGGCATCCGGCAGAAATGTCACCGGGGAACGGTGCATCGCCTGTGCAAAAGCGTTTTGATCCAGCCGGGGATCGCCGCCGCACGCCATCCGGATATGTTCGGCGTAACATTTCTGGCCGTCGGTATCGCTGAAATCGTGCCATTTCGCCACATCGGAGATCGGACACCACGCCGAAGCCGCCGCCCAGAGATCCGGACGGCGTGCCGCCATCAGCAAAGTGCCGTGACCGCCGCCGGAACCGCCGACGATATAGATGCGTTTCTCATCGACTTTGTACCGGGAACAGACGAATTCCACGGCACATTCCAGATCGGAAACCACCAGATCCGAGCCGCAGGCTTCCGGAGTCCAGTTCGGCCCGCGGAACAGCGGATAGATGCAGTGCCAGTCCCGTTTGGCGGCACGTTCAAAGTATTTGTCCGGATTCTGGGTCAGGTCTGCGCTCCAGGTGTGCAGACAAACCACCAGCGGCCGGGCTTCACTGCTCTGCGCCGCCCGGAACAGCGCCGGCTGCATGGTATTATCCAGACGGGAAAGGTAATTGACAGTCTCGACAGTCATGGTTTGATTCTCCATATTTTATTAAGGACTTCCGCAGTAAATATAGCATTTCCTGAAGATTTTACAACCGTTACTCTTGTAAAATCATCAATAATTGAGTATATTTGCACTGTAACAGTATTTTAGAGGAGTTTGTTATATAATGGCTACGATGCAATGGCAGCAATTGCTTTCCCCGCACCGGGTCGGCAGCGGCGTACCGGGCAAAATCACCCCGTCACGTTCGCCGTTCCAGCGGGATTTTGACCGGATCGTGTTTTCCGGCAGTTTCCGGCGGCTTCAGGATAAAACGCAGGTTTTTCCGATGAGCGGCAACGACTATATCCGCACCCGGCTCACCCACAGCATGGAAACCAGTTCCATCGCCCGGAGTCTGGGCAGTGCCGCCGGAGTTTTCATCTGCGAAGAATTTGATACCGGCGGCGCCCATCCCAGCGATATCGGGGCAACCGTCGCCGCCGCCGCACTGGCGCATGACATCGGCAATCCGCCTTTGGGACACGCCGGTGAAGAGGCGATCCGGGACTGGTTCGACAACTCCGCTACCGGTCAGGAGATGCAGAATGAAATGACCATTGCAGAGCAGGAGGATATCCGCAAATACGACGGCAACGCCCAGGGTTTCCGGGTGCTGACCCGGCTGGAAATGCCCGACCATGTCGGCGGTATGCAGTTGACCTGCGCCACACTCGGAACGTTTGCCAAATATCCCGGTTCCTCGGTCAGCGGCTTGAAAAAATGCGGCTTTTTTCAGCAGGATCAGGAATTTTTTGCCGAAGTTGCCGACTCCTGCGGCATGCTGCCGGATGGTGAAAACCGCTGGTGCCGCCACCCGTTGAGTGTTTTGCTGGAAGCGGCGGATGACATCGCTTATCTGACCGTGGATTTTGAGGATGCCCTGCGGATGGGATTGATCGAATACGGTGAATTGGAGAAATTTTTCCTCGACATCATCGACAGTGAAAATTCCCGTGCCTACGTCAAAACCCTCTCCTCCCCGCTGCGCAAAGCGGAATTTCTGCGTGCCCAGGCGATCGGCGTGCTGGTGCGGGAGGCTTCCGCCCAATTCATCGCCCATCACGACGAATTACTGCAGGGACAATGGCGCACCCCGCTGACCGAATGTATCCCCCAGAAAGAGATCCTGGCGCAGATCCGCCGCCGCAGTGTGGAAAATATTTACAATCACCGTTCCGTCGCCGAAATCGTCGGTTCGGGTTTTGAGCTGGTCACCGGCATGCTGGATGTTTTCATGCCGTGCCTGAATGAGATCGCCAGGGAAAAAGCCGGCGGCAAAAGAGCGCGTTACCGCAGCAGACGGGTAGCCGCCATGCTGCCGGAAATGGCGTTCCCGCATGAATTGAAAGGCACTCCGGCGTACTGCCGTTTATTGCGGCTGCTGGATTATATTTCCGGCATGAGTGACCGTTACGCAGTCTCATTATATCAGCGGCTGAAAGGAATTTCATTATGAACAGTACAGATTTCAGCAATCTGGCGGGTCGTGACATCGCCGGTTGCGAACTTATCCGGGAACTTGGTTCCGGCAGCAGCGGCACCGTCTATCTTGCCAAACAGAAGCACTCCGACCGCACGGTGGCGTGCAAATTGCTTTATCTGGAAAACGACGAAGACCGCCATTTTATCGACAGCATCTTTGCCTGTTCGGTCAATGCGGTGAAACTTGACCACCCCAATATCGTCAGGACCCGCACCGCCGGAACCACGGTGGACGGGGTGAATTATCTGCTGACGGAATTCGTTGACGGGGCGCCGCTGGAACAGCTCCGCACCGGCAATCCGGAGCTGATTTCGGAAAAATTCCTGCTCGATTCCGCCACCCAGATCGCCGGAGCGCTCGATTATGCGTGGAGCAAATTCAAAATCATCCACGGCGACATCAAACCGGGCAATATTCTGGTGCGCACGCTTGACCGTGAGGTGAAAATCTGTGATCTCGGTCTGCTCAAATCCGGCGTTTCAGAGGATATGATGGTAACTCCGCTTTACGCTGCCCCGGAGGTCATCCGGCAGGAAAACCACACCCCCGACCCGCGCAGCGATATTTACAGTTTCGGGGTGCTGCTTTACGAATTATGCTGCGGCGAAGCGCCGTTTCAGGGAAGTTTGGAGGAGATTCTTGCCGGACATCTCAACCAAATCCCGGTGCCGCTGCTTGAGAAAAACCCCGATTTGGATCCGGAAATGGCAAACTTCATCGACCGGATGATTTCCAAATCACCCGCCGACCGCCCCGCCGGCTGGCAGGAGGTCAGAAATAATTTCGGCGGGATCCGCAAACGGCTTTATCCGCCGGCAAATACGGTTCTTAATGTCACCGGTGATGCTGCCGGTGCCGCTCCCGTCGTCGCCGCAGCATCATGGACGGACAAACTGGGTAAACAGCCCGGAATTTTCGCCAAATATCCGTTGCTGCTGCCGGGATTTTTACTGCTTGTGATCGCGGCTGCAGTGGCGGCGATTTTGATCCAACTTTTATAAAGGTGTTTTATGCGTATTATAACTTTTGACTCGATCGTTACGGCGGTAACGGAGTTATGCGGACGTGCCGCATGCGACCTGCCGCCGGATGTGCTGGCGGCACTGAAACGTGCCAAAGCCGCCGAATCCGGCGAGCTGGCACAGGATTTTTTTGACCAGTATCTCCGCAACGCCGATCTGGCGGCAACAGCAAGACTGCCGCTGTGTCAGGATACCGGATTTGCCGTGTTTTTCGCCGAATTGGGACGGGATGCCATGCTTGACCGCGGGACGCTTTATGAAGCACTAACTGCCGGAGTCAGAGCCGGATACAAAAAATTCTATCTGCGCAAATCCATCGTCGCCGATCCGCTTTTTGACCGCAAAAATACCACCGACAATACCCCGGTGATACTGCATTTGAAACAAGTTGACGGCGATGCGCTCAAACTGGTTCTCGCCCCCAAAGGCGGCGGCTCGGAAAATATGAGCGCACTGAAAATGCTCAAACCCTCCGAAGGCAGAAACGGGGTCGTCGATTTCGTCGTCGATGCCGTCGTCCGTGCCGGCGGCAATCCCTGCCCGCCCACAGTGGTCGGGGTCGGCATCGGCGGCACCGCAGAATATGCCGCTTATATGGCAAAAAATGCCCTGCTCCGGGAAATCGGCGCTCCGTCGCCCGATCCGCGTTACGCCGAACTTGAAGCGGAGATCCTGCAAAAAATCAACGCTTCCGGCGTCGGCGCCCAGGGGCTCGGCGGCAATACCACTGCCCTGGCTGTCCATATCGAATTTCACCCCTGCCACCTTGCCAGTCTGCCGGTGGCGGTCAATTTGAATTGCCATGCGGCACGTCATGCGGAGGTGGTGTTATGAAATACGAATTGACTCCCCCGTTTGACGAAAAAACCATCCGGGCGCTCCGTGCCGGAGACCGGGTGGAATTAAGCGGCATCGTTTACACCGGGCGGGATGCCGCCCATAAACGTCTGGTCGCCATGCTCGATGCCGGAGAAACACTGCCGGTCGATCTTGCCGGGCAGGCGATTTATTTCGTCGGGCCCTGTCCGGCGCCGCCGGGACGTCCCATCGGTTCGGCAGGTCCCACCACCAGCGGCCGCATGGATGCCTATTCGCCCCGGCTGATCGCAGAGTGCGCCTTGCGCGGCATGATCGGCAAAGGCGACCGCAATGACGCTGTCAAAGCGGCAATGAAAGAGTACGGCTGTGTCTACTTCGCCGCCACCGGCGGTGCCGGAGCTTTGATCGCCAACTCCATCGTCAGCGCCGAAATCGTCGCTTTCCCCGATCTCGGCCCGGAAGCGATCTATAAACTGGAACTTAATAAACTGCCGCTGGTCGTCGCCATTGATGCCGAAGGCAACTCACTTTATTGATCTGAAAGAGGTTCATTATGTTCTGTCGATCATGCGGACAACAACTGCCGGATAATTCGTTATTCTGCAGCAAATGCGGCAAATCAACCGGCACGGTGCCAATGGTGGTCAACCGTCCCGTCCAACCATCCGGACAAACGACCGTGACCGATGTGTTTTTCCCGAAAAGCGCTTCAGCTCTGACGGCATATTACATGGGAATTTTTTCTCTGTTTATGCCGCTTCTGGTATTCCCTGCCATCATCTGTGCCATCATCGCCCTCAGCTCGGCAAATGAATTTGCCGCCGGCAAAGGTTCAGTCATCGCCCACGCTCTGATCGGTCTGATCTTCTCGATTCTGGTTCTCGCCATCTGGGGATTCGTGGTTTTTGCGTTTATAATACCATAAGCACACGATTGCCCAAGTCCCCGGCTGACGTGGGCAATCGTTTTTGACGGGTATGACGCTGATGGTTATGAGATGGTTTGCGAGTTGGCGCTGACGATTTTTTCCAGACTGCGGATGCCGTCCCGGCAGAGGATCAGCCGGTAACGTTCCAGTTTGTATCCTTTTTTGCCGCCGTAACGCAAAATCATATTGACGTGGTAATCCCGGTTGGCTTTCAGCGATGAGATCGTTTCGCCGTCGGAAATAAAGATCGTCCGGAACGGATTATCCATTTTGTACGTCCAGTGCCGGGTACTCATCCGCAGAATATCCACCACGCCGTTGACCTGAAAATCCCGGTAAATATCCTGACAACTGCTTCCGGACAGTTCGATGCGTTTGCGGAAAACCATGATATTGTCTTTTTGCGAAGCATTTTCCAAGCGGCTCAGCATCCGGCGGTCACGCAATTTCACCAGTTCGTCGTCCAAGTCCTGTTCGGAACAGTAGTGGAACCCCTCCCGGCAAATGCCGATGCTGTTGCCCAGACCATCCCGGATATCCTGTTTGAAATCATAGGAGTAGCGGCTGCGGTTGCGGAGGAAATACCCCTGCATCCCGGCTTTGATACGGTCTTTGAAAATATAAGCGATCACCCAGACGATGAAAAATGAAATCGACAACTCCTCCAGCAGAAAACTTGCCCAGAGAAACGATATTGCCGTCACGAAAATCATTGCCACGGCGGCGCCCAGTCCCATCAGCAGATTTTCGATGACCACGCCGTCTTTCCGGGTGGCGACTTTGAGAAAGAGGATATCCGCCATCGCTTTTTTCAATGCGCTTTCACGGTAAACGACCTCGGAATTATCTGCGCCCCGGCGGGGAACGGAGAGATAGCCCCGGCTGTCACGGTAAGTCAGCTCGTCGCCGGTCACGGCGGCGACGTGTTGAGAAAATTGCGGATCATCCGCAAAAGCGGAATTATTCCACATCCGGTAAATGTAACGGTTGGAGCAGAGGCTCAAAAATTCATCCACCAGGTCAAACATTTCACAGCTGCGGGGGCAACGCCTCTCATCCGGGCGCTCTTTGCGGAAATTGGTCAGCAGTGACCGGATGTCATCCATAAATTTTCCGGCGGCGGCAAGCTGCTGATCTTTTTCAAGTTTCAACACATTGGCGGCGGTATCCCGCATGGCGCTTTTGGCGATGGAGCAAAACATTTTCAGCGCTTTGGTATATTCGTCAACATCGTCCGGGGAACAGGATTTCAGGTGTTTCAGGATTTCGTTGCTGCCCAGCGCCAGTTCCGCCAGAGAAACTTCCGGAGTCTGGAACCGGATGTACTCGGACATGTCGTTATAAAAATCCCGGCTGTCATAGTTATCTGCAGAAACGGCAAGGTTGCGGGGCAGAAAAAAATATAGTTCGATCGAATAATTCCCCCCGGTTTTCTCCTCCCGCATCGGGCAGATGAATTTCAGCTCCAGCTGGTATTTGTCATGTTTGGAAACCTGTACCGAAATATCTCTCACGTTGACCCTCGTTTCAATTTATGCTGTTTCTGCTAATATAACTCCTTTTTACGGGAATGTCAAACCGGCAAATCAACTTGCAATCCCCGGTAAAATGTGCTACATTAAAACCGGTATTTGATATTAACGAAAGGATTTTATGATGAAAAAATTTTTCTTTGCCCTGTTTTTATTGCCGCTGCTGCTGACTGCCGCTGATATTTACATGGCGGGAGATTCCACCATGACAAATTACACCAAAGAACGCTACCCTATGAATGGTTGGGGAATGTCGATGCAGAAATTCTGCGTTCCCGGTGTCAAAGTCCACAACCGCGCCGTCGGCGGCAGATCCTCCAAATCTTTCATCACCGAAAAACGGTGGGAAAAACTCCTTGCCGATGCAAAAAAAGGTGATTTCGTCATTATTCAATTCGGCATCAATGACGACGCATCCGGCGACAAAAACTTTTACCGCCACACCGACATCGACGGTACTTACAAACTTTATCTGCAAATTTACATCGCCGAAGCCCGCGCCCGCGGCGTGATTCCGGTGCTTTGCACTCAAACCATGTTCTGCAGTTTCAACCAAAAAGGTCAGGCTTACCGCAGCGGCACAGTGGAAAAACGCATCGCCGCCTGCCGCGAAGTGGCGCAAATCACCGGTTGTGACTTCATCGACCTCAACACTTATGCGCTGGAAAAATTCAGAGAATCAGGGAAAGAAAAATCCCTCGAACTTTATATGTGGCTGCAGCCGGGACAGTTCCCCAACTACCCCACCGGCAAAAAAGACACCTGCCATTTACAGGTCGCCGGAGCTGATTTCTATGCCAACGCTTTCGTGGAATTGGCAAAAAAACAGAATCTGCCCATCGCCAAGCTTTTCAAATAGCCATAAAGACGAGATAAAATATGAAAAAAATCCTGCTTTCGCTCTTGGCTCTGCCGTTGTTGGCTTCTGCTGCCGATATTTACATGATCGGCGACTCCACCATGGCATACTATCAGGACAAATTTCATCCGCTTGCCGGCTGGGGGATGTCCATGCAGAAACATTGCCGCCGTGGTGTGACCGTCC
>SUVU01000039.1 GCA_015061865.1 Lentisphaerota bacterium | reverse complement strand
CGCCGCCCCCACGCCCCGGCGCCCGCCAAGGCGGGATTTTGCTCTTGGTGTGTCCGCGCTTTATGGCGGGTGGCTCGGTCGACTCGTGTGGCGCAATTCTGCGGCCTCTTCCGCCTTTTATGGCGAAAGAGGCACTGGTATTGCGCCACGGTTGCCGCATCCGGGGGAAGTTTCCCCCGGAACCCCCTCGCTCCTCAGCTCTGCTTCGTCGCAGCTCCGGTTTGCAGTCTGCAAACGTTTTGAATGGATGCGGTTCGGGGTGAGGCGGGCAGTCTGCGGGTGGGTTGTATGCAGACCGGTTGCGAGCCTCTTCGAGGCGAGCGCGCAGTCCGCATGCGAATGAACTGTGCGAAGCATTGCTGAGCAACAGCGGCAAGCGCAAGCGCCGCCGATGAGCGCAGGACGAGCAGGAGAGCCTTTACAACCCCCGGTTGTAAAGGCGAATGTAAATTGTACTGATACTGACGTAACCACGCCATAGCAGAGTCACGCACCCTCAAGTCAAGCGGTATGAAAGTCTCCCCACATCCGCAGCAGGCGGAAAAGGTGGGGTTTGGGGAGGAAAACCTCACCGTGTGGGGTTTCCCTCCCCAAGCGTAACCACACTAAATATCCATTCAAACCGCCCGCAGACTGCAAACCTCACCCCATCCGCATCCATTCAAACCGTCCGCAGACTGCATACAAAGACGCCCGCCTCCACTCAAACCGTCCGCAGACTGCACCTCAAAAACACGCCTGAAAAGGGCAGTTTTCAGAGTAAATCAGCAAAAAAATGAGAAAATTTTCCGGAAACAAAACTATTTTTAACTTGCGAAATGTCAGGAAAAGTGTTATATTATGTCGGATTTATTTTATGGAAACACAGGTGTATTTTATGAAACCGGGAAAAGAAGAAGCCACCCGCATTTGCCGGATGATTTGTCAGGTCACTGACGAATTGCGTGATGTCTGGCTGCAGCGGCAGCCGGAACAGGATGTGAAAAAGATCATGTCATTGACCATCAGCCAGCAGCGGATGCTGCGCACGGTCTGGCGCATGACCCTCGCTGCTCCGCAAGGCGTTATGCTCAAAGAACTTGCCTCCCAGCTTTCGCTCTCCAACAGTGCCGTTTCGGTCATGGTCGATGCGATGGTCAAGCGGGGATTTCTGGAGCGTTTTCAGGACGAGAACGACCGCCGCAAAATTTTCATCCGGATCTCTGAGATCGGTTTGGAAAGAAGCCGGCTTCACGAAGCCAGTTTCGGTGAATTGAGCAAAGATTTTTTTGCCGGACTGCCCGGTGAGCAGTTGGCAAGTTTCTACGATACATTGGATAAATTTCAACAATTTTTAATAAAGGAGAATAAAAAGTGAACTTCAACTGGAAAAAAATTTTAGTCTGCGGCGCAGTGCTGACCGCCTGTGCCGCCATCGGCGCTGAACGTCCCGCCCCCGTGGTCAATGTCGCCAAAGTCATCGGTGTCAAACAGTCTGTCACCAAAAAATATGTCGGCAATATCTCTGCCGTGGATGATGTCAGCCTCGTCGCCCGGGTTTCCGGCAATATCATAGAGCAGAAATTCGACAGCGGCGATATGGTCAAAAAAGGTCAGCTGCTCTTTGTCCTGGAAGACACCACCTACCTCGCCCAGCGCAATGCCGCCAGAGCCAAACTCGCCCAATGCCGCGCCGAATACGCCTTTGCCAAAAGCAATCTCAAACGTCTGACTTCGCTGTGGAAATCCAAAGCCACCAGCGAAACCAGCTACGAGGATGCCGTCCGGGTCGAAGCCACTGCCAAAGCTGCCGTCGCCGCCGCTGAAGCCGCATTGCTCGATGCCGAAAATCAGCTCAGCTACACCAAAATTTACGCTCCGTTTGACGGCAAAGCCGGTCGTGCCGCCGTATCGCCGTTCAACTACGTCACCCCCGCCACCGGAACTTTGATCAACATCGTCAAACTCTCCCCGCTGTACGTCAATTTCTGGGTCAGTGAGAGCGATTATATGAAAATGTTCGGCGGCTCCTACGGCGAACTTCAGAAGCATGCTGACATCAAACTTGCCCTCGCTGATGATTCCATCTACGGCGAAAGTGCCGAGGTCGTCTTTATTGATAACAAAGTTGATGCCGACACCGACACCATCCGCATCCGCGGACTGGTCAAAAACGCCGATCTCAAACTGATCCCCAATGCGCTGGTCACCGTGCTGCTCTCCCGCAAAGAGAGCAATCCGATGCCTGCTGTGCCGGTTTCTGCCGTCCTCAACAACGGTAAAACCGACTATGTTTACGTTGTCAATGCCGATAATACCGTCACCATCCGCCCGGTCGTGACCGGCGAATTGCAGGATAAATTGCAGGTCATTGCCAAAGGTCTTAAAATCGGCGAGACCGTAGTCGTCAGAGGCTCTCACAAAATATTGCCGATCCCCGGGTTCAAAATTGCCCCGGTACAGGAATAATTGAACCGGAAAGTGTTTGAAAATGTTTTCGCAAATCTTTATTGAACGTCCCAAACTGGCAATGGTCATTTCCATTGTCACTGTGATCGCCGGTCTGCTCTGTTTGAGCAAAGCCCCGATCGCCGAATATCCGGAAATCGCTCCGCCGACCGTTATGGTCATGGCAACTTACGACGGCGCCAGTTCCCAGGAGGTGGCAGACTCCATCGCCACCGTTATCGAGGAGCAGATCAACGGTCTGGAAAACCTCCTTTATTTCAGCAGTACCAGCAGCAATACCGGTATGTATCTGCTGGAAATCACCTTTGAATCCGGTTCCAATACCGACATCAACCTCGTCAACGTCCAGAATGCCGTCAAACGTGCCGAACCGCTGCTCCCAGAAAGCGTCCAGCGTACCGGCGTGAGAATGTTCAAACGCAGCAGCGATATTCTGTCGTTCTACAACTTTACCACTGACGGCTCGGTACTGACTCTGACCGAATTATCCAACTTCATCCGTACCAACGTCCGTGACCCGCTGGCCCGAATCCCCGGTATCAGTGAAGTTTCCATCATGGGTGAACGCAACTACTCCATGCGTTTGTGGCTGGATGCGGATAAAATGGATCGTCTGGGCATTTCCATCGACGATATTTCCGCTGCAGTCCGGGCGCAGAATATCCAGGCGGCGGCAGGTTCCATCGGTTCTGAGGGCAGCAGTAACTACATCCAGTTCAAAATCACCACGCTGGGCCGTCTCAATACTCCGGAGGAATTCGGTGATATCATCATCCGTTCCGACGATACCGCAGGCATGGTCAAACTCAGCGATGTCGCCCGGGTCGATCTCGGCGCCGAAAGTTACGCCAACCAGTCCCGTTTCAACGGCGAAGATGCCATCGCCGTCTTGATTTACCGCAACACCGATGCCAACGCTCTGGAAGTCGTGGCAAAAGCCAACGCCCTGCTGCAGGAACTTAAAGCCACCCAGTTCCCCAAAGGTGTGGATTATCATATCGGTTATGACCCGACTGAATACATCAGTATCACCATGGCGGAAATTTTCGAAACTCTCATCTTGACATTGGTACTGGTGGTGGCGATCACCTATTTGTTCCTGCAGGATTGGCGCGCCACGCTGGTGCCGACCCTGACGATCCCGGTAAGTTTGATCGGTACATTTATTTTCATGATCCCGCTGGGATTTTCCATCAACTTGCTGACGATGTTCGGTCTGATCCTCGTCATCGGCAGTTTGGTGGACGACGCTATCGTGGTCACGGAAAACTGCATGCGTTTGATCGAGGAAGAGGGACTTTCGCCCAAAGAAGCCGCCAGCAAAAGTATGAAACAGATCACCGGGGCGGTTATTGCCACCACGCTGGTCGTGCTGGCGATCTATGTGCCGATCGGCTTCTACGGCGGTATGGTCGGTACGATTTACCTGCAATTCTCGGTCACGATGTGTATTTCGCTGTGTTTGTCCACGGTCAACGCTCTGACCCTCAGCCCGGCGCTCTGCGCTCTGCTGCTCCGCAAGCCCAAAGAAAACAAAGTTTTCCGTTTGTTCAACGGCTTCCTCAATTACTCCTGTAAAGGCTACCTGAAAATTTCCCGTTTCATGGTGCGTTACACGATTATTGCGCTGGTGATTTTTGCTGCCGTGCTGTATTTGAATGCCCATTATCTCAAAACTATCCCGTCTTCATTCATCCCGCCGGAGGATAAAGGCGCATTGATGGGTATGATCGACCTGCAGCCCGGTGAAACACTTGATGCCACCACCCGGAGCCAGAGAAAACTGGAAGATGCGATCAAAAACATCCCCGGCGTGGAAAATGTCATTACCATCACCGGTTTCAGTTTCACCAGCGGTACCGGTGAAAACGTCGGATCTTCGATCGTGACCTTGAAAGACTGGAGCGAACGTACCACTCCGGAAACCCAGATCGGCGAGATCCAGAAAAAAGTCCAGATGGCGGCGATGCAGATCCCTGAAGCCAACGTGGTGTTTTTCCAGCCTCCGGCGATCATGGGTCTGGGGGTGACCGGCGGGGTGACGTTTGTATTGCAGGCGAACTCCGGTCAGACACCGGCGCAGCTCTATATGGCAATGAATCAGCTGCTCGGCAAAATCCGGCAGCTGCCGGATACGCAGTTGGCGTTCGGTTCATTTGAGACCGGTACTCCGGAATTGTATCTGGACATCGACCGTGCCAAAGCCCGGAAACTCGGTGTCAACGTGAATTCGATTTTTGCGGCATTGCAGGGCAATATCGCATCCACCTATATTAACGACTTCAATAAAAGCGGTTATTCATTCAAAGTCAAAATGCAGTCGGAGGACTCCGCCCGAACCGATTACAGCACGCTTCTGCAGCTGAAAATCCGTAATGACAAAGGCAAAATGGTGCCGTTGAGCGCCTTTGCCAAAATCAAACGGACTGTCGGTTCCCGCAGTCTGACCCGCTTCAACCAGCTGCTCTCTGCCAAAATCACCGTGCAGGCGAAATACGGCATCAGCAGCCACACCATGATGAAACATATCGAAAAAATCATGGCCGGCGATGAATTCAAAGGCTACCAGATCAGCTGGACAGATATGAGTTATCAGGAGCGCGGCAACGACGGACGTATCGTCCAGCTGCTGATATTGGCGCTGATATTCGGTTATCTGTTCCTCGTGGGACAGTATGAAAGCTGGACGATCCCGATTTCGGTGGTGCTGTCGTTCTTCTTTGCCATGCTCGGCGGCTTCTGGGGGATGAAACTCTGCGGTCTGGACTTCAGTATTTACGCCCAGCTGGGTATCGTCATGCTGATCGGTCTGGCATGCAAAAATGCCATTCTGATGGTGGAATTCTCCAAACAGGAGCGTGAAGCCGGTATGAGCGTGGAAGATGCCGCCCAAAGCGGTTTCAGCCACCGCTACCGTGCCGTGCTGATGACGGCATGGAGTTTCGTTATCGGCGTGTTCCCGATGGTCGTTGCCACCGGTGCCGGTGCCGGCAGCCGTCAGGCGATCGGTATTACGACTTTCTTCGGCATGCTGCTCTCGACGGTCGTCGGTATCGTATTCATTCCGCCGTTGTATGCGGCGTTCCAGCGCGGCAGGGAATGGGTATACAGCAAAATAAAACGCCAAAAATCAGAATGACCATGCTGAAAAAAAGTTTGCTCCTGTCCGCCATACTGCTGATTGCCGGCACACTTCATGCCGACACTGAACTCGACCGGCTGCGCCGGGAAAACCGGCAGTTGCGCGGGCAGGTCATCAAACTGGAACAGCGCCTTGCCGGATTGCGGCAATGGCTGGGGCATACCACGCTTGACCGGGAGGAGGTGAAACACTCTTCCCGGGAGAGCAGGTTGCTTTTTTCACTCAAAGAATTTTCCCGCCGGGGCAATATTCTGGCAATGGCATCCGCCGGTACTGCGGAGGAATTCCGTAAACTGCTGACCGATATGCCGCTGGGCCCCGCCCGCAAAGCCCAATTACTGCTGCGTATCGAGGAAATGGAGCGTGCCGCCGGAAGTTTTTCCGCATTGAGCATGCCCGGTAACGACTCGGTAAACCGCTGCCGGGTGCTGGCATTCGATCAGGAATTGCAGGTCGTGGTGATCTCTGCCGGTTCCGGCAACGGCGTCATGCCGGGAATGATCTTTCACCGTACCGATAAACCGGATTTGAAACTCCGGGTCATTGCCACCAGATTCGACGGTTCACTGGCTGAAGTCATCTCCGGCACCGCAAACGAATTTCTCCCCGGTACTCCACTGTCGGCGGTCATTATCAAGTAACCGGACTCAACCGTCCGCTAACGTGCCATTGATTTGCAAACTGCTGACCTGTCGGGTGGACGCAGAGCGTGGTTCGGGGTTGCAGTCTGCGGGCGGGTTATTTTGATATTTGGCGGGGTTACGCTTGGGGAGGCAAACCCCACACAGTGAGGTTTTCCTCCCCAAACCCCACCTTTTCCGCCTGCTGCGGATGTTTGGAGCCTTTCAAACCGTTTGGCTTGAGGGGGCGTGACTCTGCTATGGCGTGGCTACGTCAGTATCAGTACAATTTATATTCGCCTTTACAACCGCAGGTTGTAAAGGCTCTCCTGCTCGTCCTCCGCTCATCGGCGGCGCTTGCGCTTGCCGCTGTTGCTCCGCCTTGCGTCGCACAGTTCATTCGCATGCGGACTGCGCGCTCGCCTCGGAGAGGCTCGCAACCGGTCTGCAAATTTACCGCCCGCAGACTGCAAACCGGAGCTGCGACGAAGCGGAGCTGAGGAGCGAGGGGGCTCCGGGGGAATGTTCCCCCGGATGCGGCAACCGTGGCGCAATACCAGTGCCTCTTTCGCCATAAAAGGCGGAAGAGGCCGCAGAATTGCGCCACACGAGTCAAGCCACCAGCCACGCCATAAAGCGCGGACACACCAAGAGCAAAATCCCGCTTTGGCGGGCGCGGGGTGCAGGGGCGGCGTGAGCCCCTGCAAAAAAGCGTAACCACGCTAAATATCAAAATAAACCGTCCGCAGACTGTTCACCTGAACCCCGCCCAGCCTCCATTCAGACCGTTAGCAGAGTGCCCACCTGAAACCCGCCGGTTTGCAGGCATACTCCGGATGAGAGGCCGGGGAAATGTGATGTGATAAAATCCGGTAAAGTGTGGCGGACGGCTCTTGACTTGAAGGCAAAAATGTGTTATATTCATTAGAATGAATAGACATATATCAGAAAGAGTCCGAAACAGAATGAGCAAACTTGTATTTTTATTGACATTGCTGTTGTCACTGGTGATGGTTGGCTGTACGCCGTCCGGAACCGGCAGCGGCAAGCTCCGGGTGGCGGCGGGGATCCCTCCGGCGGCATATCTGGCATCCCGGATCGGCGGGGATCGGATCGAAGTTACTGCGGTCTTGCCGGAAGGGCGGACACCACATGATTTTTCCCCCCGTCCCAAAACGATCCGGGAGATTTCTCAAGCTGCGCTGTTGTTGAGTTGCGGTCTGCCGTTTGAGGAGCAGCTGGCACAATTTATGAAAGGCAAAGGTGCGGTTTGTGATGTCGCCGCCGGGATCAAGCGGATAAATTTCACTGATGGCAGGAAAGAGCCGCACCATCATCACGATTGCGGAGATGACGGCGACGGCGATCCGCATGTGTGGCTTGCGCCTGATAATGCGGCGGTGATGGCGGATAATATTACGGCTGCGCTCTGTCAGATCGACCCTGACGGGGCGGCGGTCTACCGCAAAAATTGTGCGGAATTGAAAGCTGAACTTGCCGCATTGGGCAGTGAGATCAAAAAAGATTTGCACTCCTATGCGGGAAAGACTTTTTTCGTTTATCATCCGGCGTTCGGGTATTTTGCTGATTTCTGTATGCTGCGTCAGCGGGCGGTCGAACTCAACGGCCGTGAAGCCAGTGCGGTACAGCAGGCGGCGATTATCCGGGAGGCGCGTTCCGGCGGGGCATCCACGATTTTTGTGCAGAAACAATTCAATCCCCGCACTGCCAATGCGCTGGCGGCAAAGATCAACGGCACGGTGGAGTATCTTGACCCGCTGGAATATGATCTGATCGCCAATATGCGTAAAATTTGTGCCGCTTTGAAAGCCGGTTTTGACCGCAACAGGTGATGTTATGGGCAGTGGTGAACCGATAATTGAAATCAAAGAGCTGAATTTCTCCTACCGTTCCACGGAACCGGTATTGGAGCAGGTGTCGCTGACGGTGCGAGCCGGGCAGTCCGGCTGTATCGTCGGGCCCAACGGCGGCGGCAAAAGCACCTTGCTCAAATTGATGCTCGGTCTGCTGACCCCGGACAGCGGCACGATCCGGATTTTCGGCAAAGACCCGGTGAGCGCCCGGCGCAGTATCGGTTATATGCCGCAGTATCATCAATTGGATGCGGCGTTCCCGGCAAGTGTGATGGATGTGGTGCTGATGGGCAGGATCACGCCGCGGACGGTGTTTGCTTACCGCAAAAGTGACCGCACTGCGGCGCTGGATGCGCTGGCAGAATTGGGGATCGCAGAGCTGGCGGCGAAATCGTTTGCCGGACTCTCCGGCGGGCAGCGGCAGCGGGTGCTGATCGCCCGGGCGTTGGCAGGAGAGCCGCAATTGCTGCTGCTGGATGAGCCGACTGCCAATATCGACCCCGGCGCCGAAGAACAATTTTATGCCACCCTGGACGAATTGCGGAAAAAAATGACGGTCATCACCGTGTCGCACGACCTCGGATTCGTCAACCGGCAGACCGATCTGGTGATTTGTGTCAACCGGCAGGTGAATCTGCATCAGGCAGCGGATTTTTCGCCGCAGGCGATCGACGAAGTTTACCATCATCACGTCGGTATGATCAAACATGACCACTCCTGTTTCTGCTGCTGTCACCATGAGGAGATGGCACAATGACGATGTTGAACGGACTGATTTTTGCCCCGGAATGGGGATTTCTGCGGTTTGCGCTGCTGATCGCACTGGTACTCTCCCCGGCGCTGGGCGTGGTGGGGACGATGGTGGTGACCCGGCGGATCTCGTCGCTTGCCGGGGCGAGCGCCCATGCGGCATTGGGTGGTTTCGGACTGGCGCTGTTTCTGGAACGGGTCTGCCATTTGAACTGGATGACGCCGTCGCTCGGTGCGCTTGCCGGAGCGATGCTTGCCGCACTGGCGGTCGGTTTGATCAGTATGTACGCCAAAGAGCGTGAAGATACCGTGATCGGGGCGGTCTGGGCGGTCGGCATGTCGGTCGGCCTGCTGTTTCTGGACCGGACTCCGGGGTATGTGGACTGGCAGGGGTATTTATTCGGCAATATCCTGCTGCTGGCGGAAACGGATCTCTACTGGGCGCTGGCACTGGATCTGGTGGTGCTGACTCCGGCGGTGATATTTTTTCCGGCACTGCTGGCGGTTTCGTTTGACGATATGTTTGCCCGGCTGCGCGGCATCAGGGCAGGGGCGGTTTATCTCGGCATGCTGGCGCTGACGGCGCTGACGATCGTGTTATTGATAAATCTGGTCGGTATCATGCTGGTGATCGCATTGCTGACATTACCGGCGGCGGCGGCGGGATGTTTTACGTCGCATTTGAAAAGCATGATGGTATTGACCGGGGTATTCAATACGCTGTTCATCTGCGGCGGATTGGTGTTGAGCTGTTTTCTGGAATTGCCCTCCGGCCCGGCGATCGTGGTGCTGGCGGGGGGAGTTTATATTTTGAGTTTGATGTGGAAAAAATTGGTAAAATAACGGGGAAATCACATGCGCAGAAAAAATTTGTGGCTGGCGGCCGTCGGTTTGCCGCTGTTGTTCGCCGGGTGTTCCGGTGAAGAGGATATGAATTCCAAAATGGCGCAGGCGGCGATCCAGGCGAAGCAGGGGAAATGGGAAGCCGCCGGAAAAAATGCCGCCATAGTCGCCGAAGCCAAACCCGGGGAAATCGCACCGAAACTGCTTCAGGCTCTGGCGTATGAGAAACAGGGGGATTTCGATAAAGCCATGGATCTGGCACGGCAGTGTGCCGAGAGCGCACCGCAGGATTTTACCGCCTGTTATACTCTGGGCAGGATCGCTTCACATGATCCCATGCGCCGCAGTGAAGCGTTTTCCATTCTGGAACGGGCGCTGGAGCTGAAAAACGGCGATGAAAATACCTTGATACTGCTCTGCAATCTGGGGACACAGATCGAGCATCCCCGGGTCATCAAATATCTGCACCAACTGCGGCAGATCAAAGGTTTCGCCCAATCGCCGGTACTGCGTTACCAGTTCGGCTGTTATTATGTGCATACCAAAAATCCCGGTCAGGCCAGAGTGTGGCTCCGCAATGCCGCCCGACTGGGGATCAACAGCAAAAACTGGGATTTGCTGCTGGCGTGCGCCCGGACGATGGATAAATCCGGATTCTCCCGCAAAGATGCGCTGAACTGGTATCTGCTTTACCGCAATCTTTCCCGCAGCCGGGGGGCGGAATATCAGGAGGCCGTCGCCCGGATCAACCAGTTGAGCCGCAAAAGATAAGGTCATGACCGATGAGTCTGGATCTCAATAAAGAGATTATCGAGGAGATCCGTCACCGCTGTGACATCGTGGAGGTCATCAGCAGTTGCGGAGTTCAACTCAAACGCTCCGGGGGAAGCAGTTTCAAAGGTTTGTGTCCGTTTCATCAGGAAAAGACCCCCTCGTTTCATGTCGATATCGCCCGGCAGGGATTTCACTGTTTCGGCTGCGGCAAAGGCGGGGATGTATTCCGCTTTTTCATGGATAAAGAAAACGTCGATTTTGTCAATGCCGCCCAGATTCTGGCAGCCCGGTGCGGGGTGATAATCCCCGAAAAAAATTCTGCCGACCCGGTCGGGGACAGGATGCGGCGCAGTGAACGTGACCGGCTTTATGCGGTCAACGCCGAATTCAGCGGATTTTTCTGCCGTTACCTGCGGGATAATCCCCGCTGTCCGGCGGCGGAATATCTGCGCCGCCGCAATATCCCGATGGAGGTGGCGGATAAGTTCCGGATCGGGGCGGCGCCGGATACCTGGACGGCGTGCCGGGATTACGGGCGTTCGCTGGGTTTCAGCGATGCAGATATGCTGCTTGCCGGGATATTGCGGCAGAAAGAGGGTTCCAATAATGTGTTTGACCAGTTCAAGGGCCGGTTGACTTTTACCATTGACAATGAGCAGGGCAAGCCGGTCGGTTTCAGCGCCCGTTCGCTGGAACCCAAGCCGCTGGATGGGAGAAAATACCTCAATACTCCGGAAACGCCGGTTTTCCGCAAAGGCCATCTGCTCTACGCTCTGCCGCAGGCACGGCAGGGGATCGGACGGCTGAAACAGGCGGTGCTGTGCGAAGGACAGTTGGATGCGATCGCCTTTCACCGGGCAGGATTTGATTGTGCCGTGGCGCCGCTGGGGACGGCATTCACCCCCGATCAGGCGCGGATATTGCGCCGCTACACCCGCAATCTGATCCTGGCTTTTGATGCGGACAGTGCCGGGCAGAAAGCGGTACTGCGTGCCGCTGAAATATTGCTGCCGCTGTCGGTGGATCTGAAAGTTTTGCGTATCCCCGGCGGCAAAGACCCTGATGAATTGTTTGCCCACGGCGGTGCGGCGGCGCTGGCGGATGCTTTGCAGCACCCGGTGCCGTGGCTGGAAGTGCTTGCCGCGGCGCTGCCGGAACGGTTTGATATGGCGACTCCGGTGGGGCGCAGTCAGGCGGCGGCGTTTGTCTGTTCGTTTTTGAAACTGGTGACCAATCAGGTCGAGTTGGAGATGTACGTTAAATCTGCCGCCGGGATGCTGGGAGTCAGCGAGCAGGCAGTCTGGTCGGAATTGGGGACACTGCAGCAGCAGGATAATCGCAATCAGACGGGGCAGGCTCCCCGGCAGAGCGCTCCCCCGCCGCCGGTATCGCACCGGCAGGAAAACGGGGCGCAGGCATTGCTGACATTGCTGGAACTGGCACTGGCATCGGCGGACACCGGCAGATTGCTGGCGGAAAAAATCGCTCCGGGACTGCTCTCGGACGCTTCTCCGCTGGAAAAAGCATTGAATATGGCGATCAATGCCGCCCTCAATGATGAGATGGAGGCATTGCCCGGTATGCTGCAGGATCTGCTGTTGGAAACGCCTTCACCGGAAGTCAGCAAAGCTCTGGTCAAACCGGCGGTCATCAGCGAAACGCTCCGTGCCAGAGCGTTGAATGAAGCACTGACCGATTTTGTCAGGATCAAAAAAGAGCAGCAGCGGTTTGAATTGCTGGAGCAGATGCGTAATACTGCCGACCCGGCAGTGCGGTTGGAATTATTGGGAAAATTGCAGCAGTTAAGCTGAGCGTTTATTGATACAAGGAGTTGGATAATGAAAAAAATACGGGTATGGTACGCAGTGGTGATGTTGACTGCGGCGGCGGTCTGCGGATGCTCCTCGGCGCCGAAAGAGTCAAAACAGCGCATCGGTCTGGGCAAGCCGGACGGCTATGAGAAGTATGAAAAGATCTCTGCCGCAGATTTGTACTTCAATATGGTGAGCAAGCCGGTGTTGTATGCCGGTGAGGACGGGACACTGGTATTTGCACTGCGCAACGGCGGCAGCCGCAGCGTGGAGATCCGGGAATGGCTGCGCAATGAATCGGAAAATGTCAAAATCATGATCCAGCCCTATCTGCCGGATATGAAAGCTCCCGACCCGCAGGGATGGATCGAATTGGTCGAGCCGCAGAAACGTCCGGTGATCCATTATCCGCTGACGCTGATGCCGGATAATCAGGCGATGGTCTCCAAAAAACTGGAATTCATCCGCAAAATGCAGGTCACTGCGGGGATGGAACGGCGGTTTTTCATCAAAGCGCAGCTGACGCTGAAATCGCTGGATCTTGCCACTGAAGTTATGGTGCTGCGGGTATTGCCTGCCAAAACAATGAAAGGAAACGCACGGTGAAAATGTCCAAGTGGTTGTGGTTGCTGCCGGTCATGGCGGTTTTGATGGCAGATGCCGGAGCGCAAGAAGGATTTGTGCCGCACCGGAAAATCCGGGTCGCCAAAGCGGTGGATTTCAAATTTGACGGCGGCATCGATTCCCCGGTCTGGAAAAATCAGCCGCAGCATAAATTCATGTGCTATGTCACCGATGTCAATTTGATCGGACGTGCTCCGGTGGAATCCGGCAGTGTGCAGTATCTTTACGATGACCGGTATCTCTATGTCCGGGCGCATTTTACCGACTCCGATGTGATGACCACCGCCACCGCCCACGGCGGACACTTCTATATCCAGGGGGATGTGCTGGAACTTTTTGTCAAACCGGCGGCGGGCAGCTATTACTGGGAAATTTACGGTTCGCCCAATAAATTGCGGACGAGGTTCCACTATCAGGCGCGCGGGATGCTGGGGATGCCTTCCGGATTCGCCGCCAATGAGGTGCCGATCCTGGTCGATGCCAAAGTTGACGGTACGCTCAATGATGCCCGGGACACCGACCGTTCCTGGACGGTACTGCTGGGCGTGCCGCGCCGTGAATTGGAAAAATACGGCACGCCGTTTGCGCCGGGGAACACCTGGTATATTTTTGCCTCCCGCTACAATTACGGGGCAGGGCTGCCGAAAGAGGAGTTGTCGAGTTTTCCGCAGATCCAGAACGGCTATCACTCGCACGAACACTATGCAGAGATCATATTTGGAAAATAATCATAATAATATGGAGAAAGGATGAGGATTTATGAAAATCAGAATGTTTGCCTTGTTGAGTGTGTGCGCCGCTGCGGTGACCGCACATGCCGTGCCCGGTGAGATCGTCCGGCAGGACATCGCTGAAAATACGGCGTATCCGTTTATGGTGGTCGCCCTGTTGCCGAAGGATTTCAATAAACTTGCCGTGGAAGCGGCGGCAGTTTCGTACCGGCAGCAGGGCGGGGAATTGAACATCACGGTCGATATGAGCGACGGCGATGTGGTCAGCGAAGCTGTTGCCGATCAGACTGTGCTGAATAAATTCGGTGATGCGGTGCAGATTTTTATCAAACCGGCCGACCGCACGATGCTCTGGGAAATTCAGGCGGCACCCGGCAACCGGAAAAGCTGTTTCTTTCACTGGGGCGCCGGACGGATGTTCTACCCCGCCGCCACGGAAACGGCTCCGTTCGATGCCAAAGTCAAAACGGTGAAAACCGCCGCCGGCTGGAAAGCGGAAATCAGCTTCCCGCTGGCAGAGATCGCCAAACAGCATCAGCTTGACCCCAAAGGTGCATGGACGGTAATGGCGGTGCGCCACCACTACGGACGCAATCTTTCGCGCCGGGATTCTTCGGCTTTTCCGCAGGCGGTGAAAACGGTTTCCGATCCCCGCCGGTTCGGGAAATTGTTTCTGTTCAAATAACGGTCGTTTGATATGGATACTCCACTTGCTCCGGAAGTGCTGCGCCGGAAAAAATTTGTAATACTCTGCTGCGGCGTGGTCATGTATTTTTTAACCA
Source organism: Lentisphaerota bacterium (assembly GCA_015061865.1). Taxonomy (GTDB): domain Bacteria; phylum Verrucomicrobiota; class Lentisphaeria; order Victivallales; family Victivallaceae; genus UBA1784. The sequence continues at coordinate 4,548 of SUVU01000039.1, read as the reverse complement.
GCATGTCCAAAGTGCTGATCCCGGCGCAGATCATCGGAGATTTGAAAGCATTGGGACTCTCGGAGCATGATATTGCGGCGACCGGGGCGGCGTATTTTTATGCGTATGCCGCCAGTCAGCTGCTCGCCGGGATTTTCGCCGACCGGTTCGGCGGGGTGAGGATCCTGCTGATCGGCGGGACGATGTTTGCCGCCGGAGTCCTCGGTTTCCCGCTGCATGACCATCTCGGCGTGATGCTGTTTTGCCGGGTGCTGACCGGTTTCGGGGCAGGGACGGTCTTTCTGGGAGTGGCAAAGCTGGTCAATGACCTTTATCCGGTGAAGTTTTCGCTGGTGTTGAGTGCGATACTGGTGCTGGGGTATTTCGGGCCCACCGTCGGGACGACCCCGATGACCCTGCTTATCAAAGCGGCGGGGTGGAAACTTGCCATGCTGCTGCCGGGGGCATTGGTCGCAGCGGCGCTGGCGCTGGTCGTGAGCCGGATGTCCGGCACGGTCAAACCGGTGGTCACCGGGCAGACATTACAGCCGTTGTTTGCGGTGATGCGTAATAAAGCGATGTGGTTCCTGTGTCTGGGGACATCGGTGATTTTCGGGGCGTATTATGCGGTCAGTTCTTATTTCGGCAAAGCCAGTTTGGAGAGTGTCTGTCAACTGGCTCCGGCGCAGGCGGCGACGGTCATCATGGTACTGACGATGGCGGTGGCGGTCAATAATATGGGCGTCAACGGAGTGCTGAAACTCTGCGGCAGCCGGAGAAAACTGACGGCGCTGACCGGCGGGATGCTGATGGTTGCCGGGGCGGTTCTGGGCTGGGCGGCATTCCGGATGGCGGCGCCGCCGTGGTATATGGTCGGGGCGGCGTATTTGCTGCTGGCACTGCCTGCCGGATTTTTTCCGCTGTTCTGTACGATCGGTAAAGAGTTGTGCCCGCCGGAATTTGTGGCACTGGCAGTGGCGCTGGTCAATTTCTGGTGCTTTGTGGCGATCGCCGTCTTTCAATCGGTCATCGGCGGTATTCTTGCCGCCGGGGCAGGGTACAGCGGCGTGCTGTTGTTTATTCTGATCATGGCGGCTATCGGGGTGCTGCTGCAGTGTTTTTACCCGGAAACCCGCCAAAAACAGGGGTGACCCGGTTGAAAAATCCGCTTTTCAGGTGTATATTAAAGGACACTTGATTTATTAACGAGGTAATTTTGAAAAGCGGTACGATATCGAGACATAATTCGGCAGCGGGAGGAAAACCTTCCGTAAGCTCTTTGCGTGCCGATTCATCCGCATTGCAAATAAGTTTCCCGTCCGGCATCCTGTGGTGATGTCAGGCGGGATTTTTTATTAACTGCGCTCCGGAGAGAAAGTATTTGCCAAATCCCGGGAGCAAGCGCCAGAGGCAGGTAACAGGAAAGAAAAAGGAGAAAAAAAGAAGTATGAGTTTGATGCAATTTATGACAGTATTCGGCGGATTGGCGATATTTATTTTCGGCATGAAGCTGATGAGCGACGGTTTGCATCATGTCGCCGGTGAAAAAATGCGGTCAATTCTGCAGATGTTTTCTGCGAACCGTTTTGTGGCGGTGCTTTCAGGTGCCGCAGTAACCTGTGTGATTCAGAGTTCCAGTGCCACGACCGTAATGGTGGTGGGGTTCATTAACGCCGGTCTGTTGAATCTGGTGCAGGGTATCGGTTTGATGTTCGGTGCCCATATCGGTACGACGATCACGGCGCAGCTGGTGGCATTCAAAATATCGTGGATCATCATGCCGGCGATCATTCTGGGGCTGCTGTTGAGTTTTGTGCCGCGGCCGCGGGTCGCCAAATGGAGCGAAACTATTCTGGGTTTCGGTTTCCTTTTCCTCGGTATGGAGACCATGAGCGGAACGCTTAAAAAGATTGACAAAGCCCTGTTTGAAAGTGCGTTTCAGTTTTTTGACTGCGGTTTGGTTGATGGTATGATTCCGGTGCTGCCGCTGCTCGGTGCGATCGTCGTGGGTATGATTGTTACGATGATCGTCCAAAGTTCTTCTGCGTGTACCGGTATTATTATTGCGCTGGGTGCCAGCAAGCTGCTCAATATTGAAACTGCCGTGGCTTTGACGCTCGGTTCCAACATCGGTACGACGATCACGGCTCAGCTGGCGGCTCTGACTGCCAACCGGGTGGCTAAACAGGCGGCATTGGCGAACTCACTGTCCAATATTGTCGGTGTGACGGTGGTGTGTTTGACGTTTTTGATTCCATGCAACGGACAGCCGGTGTTTTTCGCATTGATTGATGCTATCGGCGGTGATACAGCCCGTCAGATCGCTAACGCACATACCGCATTTAACGTGTTCACCACGCTGCTGCTGCTGCCGTTTATTCCGCTGTTTGCCAAAGTGTGTGAAAAACTTATTCCGGTGAAAAATTCCAAAGTCAAATTTGAACGTCTGGAACGCCACTTGCTGGACACCCCGTCCATTGCTTTGACCCAGACTTCCTCGGCGTTGCGCCAGATGTTGAAAAAATCGTGGAAAATGATCGATTGTGCGCTCAATGTTTACAACCGCAACGATGAGAAAAATCAGCAGGTCGACCGGCAGCTGGCAAAACGTGAAGCAGACATCGACGACCGGCAGCAGGCAATTACCGAATACCTCTCCCAGTTGATGACCCGGCAGTTGACCAAAAAAGAGTCTGAACAGATCCCGATGATGCTGCACTGTACCAATGACGTGGAGCGTATCGGCGACCATGCGGAATTGATCCGTGCGATCATCGCCCGGCTGCAGAATGACGGTTTGAAATTCAGTGCCGATGCGGAAACAGAATACGACGATCTGCACGATAATCTGGCGGAATTTGCGCTGATCACGCTGAATCTGCTGGAGCGCCCCACTGCGGAATTGCAGGAGGAAGCTGACCGGCAGAACGAAAAAATCCAATCCATGCTCAACCGTTCCGAAGCGGAACACTTCAACCGGATCAGCAATGGCGAATGCCGTCCGGAAGTCGGCATCCTCTTTCTGGAACTGGTCGAGGAGATCCGCAAAATCGCCCGTCACCTCGAAAACATCAACGACCGTGCATCCATGTTTTACGGGAAATTCCCTGATGCCGATGAACGCATATAATTGTCGTGGAGTAAGATGATGGAATATGTATTGCAGACCGCCGGCGGGATCGCCGGGATAGCGCTGCTCTATTACGGGGCGGAATTTCTGATCAAAGGCGGAGTGAGTATCGCTTTGAAACTGAAAATTTCAGCGCTGGTGATCGGCTTGACACTGGTGGCATTCGGAACGAGTTTCCCGGAACTGGTGGTGAGTGTGAATGCGACACTGAAAGGTGCCGGCGACATCAGTATCGGCAACGTGGTCGGTTCCAATATCTGCAATATTGCGTTGATTCTCGGCTTGAGTGCCCTGATTTCGCCGCTGCCGGTGCATAAACAGCTGCTGAAACTGGATGTGTGGCTGATGCTTGGTGCGTCGGTGTTGCTGGCGGTGTTCCACTATTTTTATCAGGGTGTGACCCGTTGGCAGGGCGGGGTGTTTTTTGCCGGAATTCTCACTTACACGGTGTGGAGTATTTTTGCCGGACGCAAAGCGGAGCAGAATAAAAGTGAAGCGGAAAAAGCCGCTGACAATGATGAACTCGGCAAAGAATTGCCGCTGATTTTGTCAATAATTTTTGTGATTGGCGGTTTGGCGGCATTGATGTTTGGCGGTAAATTGTTTGTCAATGCGGCGGTATTTGCGGCGCTGAAACTGGGTGTCAGTGATGCGGTGATCGGTCTGACGATCGTGGCATTGGGGACAAGTTTGCCGGAGTTGGCGACCAGTGTGGTGGCGGCGATCAAAGGCGAACAGGATATTGCCATCGGCAATGTGGTGGGGTCAAATATATTCAATGTGCTTTGTATTCTGGGGATTGCGCCGTTGATCAGTCCGATCCGTTCGGCGGGGATCAGTCCGATCGATATGCTGGTGATGCTTGGAGTATCGGTGCTGCTGGTGCCGATCATGCTGACCGGGATGAAAATTTCCCGCAAAGAAGGCGGTTTGCTGTTATTGATCTACATCGGGTATACCTATTACCTGTTTGTGAAGTAAAATGCAGAAAAAATTGCAAAAAACTTCTGAATTGCGCTTGCAAAATTAAAAAGTAATGATATATTAAGTAGCATGTTGAAACAAACATGGGGCAGTAGCTCAGTTGGCTAGAGCATCACACTGGCAGTGTGAGGGTCGAGAGTTCGAGTCTCTTCTGCTCCACCATGACATTTCAGCCACTCATTTGAGTGGCTTTTTTCTTACCTTTTTTCTGGGTGATTTTCAGCTCAAAACGCATTTCTTATCGCACACCCGACCCGCTTGAAATGTGTCGAAACCTCTAAAATCGCCATTTTCTATAACTTTTACAGATTTAGAGGGGGACTTGACCCGCTCTCAAATCCCCCTCAAACCAAAAGTTGAGTTTGCTTAACTCTATACATACCATTTTTTAATTCTGCGAACTTGCATCCTCACGGCAGAAATAACTTTCGCTGCTCTTCCCAGCTTTCCGGAAT
>SUVU01000155.1 GCA_015061865.1 Lentisphaerota bacterium | reverse complement strand
GCCAGTTTTCTGAATAACTCCTCCAGCATGGGTGGTGCGCTCTATGCCGAGTGTGCCATTACCATTGCCGACAGTTATTTTTCCGGTAACAGCGCAACATATAACGGTGCCGCCGGCGGTGCCATCCAGTTCGCCGGAGCCGGAAATTCGGTCATTACCAAAACTTATTTCACCGGCAGCAGCGGCAAAAACGGCGGGACGATCGCCGTTAATAACGCCTCTGCCAATGTCACATTCACCGGCAGCACTTTCAAAGAGAACACCGCTACCAACGTCGGCGGTGCGTTCTATATCAATCAAGGCACGGTCAATGTCAACGATACCCTGTTTGACGGCAATATCAAAGGTGCGCTTTATCTGGAAAGTACCGGTGTCGCCAATATCAATGGTGCGACATTTGCCAAAGCCAGTGATACTATCACCAACAACGGCACTTTGACCTTCAGCGGAGATATTCTGCTCGGGGCCGCCGTTTCAGGCAAAGGCAGTTATACTGTGAGCGGTGCATCATTCACTTTCATCAACTCCGGAACTGTCAGTATCGCAGATATGGGTGATGAAACCACCGTCGCAGGAGTCAATTTCAATGGCGGTCAAGTCAATTTCAGCGCATGGGATTTGAGTAACGTGGACATTGCAGTCACTGCTGCATTGCCGGCAAGCGGCAGTGTTACGCTGGCGACCGGTCTGACTCTTGATGCGGAACAAAAAGTCAAAGTCAACGGTGCAGATGTCGCACTCAACAGCGTTTTCGGCAATGGTGTCTACCAGTTGAATTACGCTTCCGGCACGCTGTCAATTTCGGTCGAAGCTTTGGCGGTCACCTCGGCGGAAGTTTCCGGCGAAGGTTCATTGAGCGCAATACTGGATGCCGCCGGGACAACGGATATGCAGAAAATCGTCTTTGCCGATGCGCTGTTCACCGATGGCAAAGCGACTTTGAGTGCCGCCGAAAGTTTGTTGACGGCGTTTGCTGATGGTTTGACGCTTGCCGCCGGAACAGATCGTGAAGTCATTCTTGATGCGGCTGGTGCCGGACGAATCGCTGCGATCGCCTCCAATTCCACGGTGAATTATGAGAATGTCAGTTTCGCCAACGGCAGTGCCAACGGCGAAAATATCAGCGGCGGCGCAGTCTATATCAATGCGGCAACCGTCTCTTTTGCCGGAAGCGAATTCACCGGAAATAAAGCCAAAAGCAACGGCGGCGCAGTCTGGGTGACCAATCACGCCTCCAGTGCCGTTAAGGCGGCGGCGCAGTTGACTGACGTCACTTTTACCGGTAATGAAAGCGGCAACGTCGGCGGCGCGCTCTATGTTCAGCGTGGCAGTGCGATCGTTACTAACGGTTATTTCAGCGGTAACAAGTCAAAATCAGGCGGTGCTATTTATGTGGACAGCGAAGCGGCAGTCACTGTCAACGGTGCAGAGTTTGCCACGTCAACAGATACGGTTTACAACGCAGGTACGCTGACATTCGGCGGCAGTATCACGCTGAATTCTGCACTCGGCGGTGACGGAACGTATGTCATTGCCAAAGACACCGTGTTTACCAATGCGGTCGATTTGAGTGCGGTCAATATTTCTGTGGACGGCAGTCTCTATGATGGCAAAGCGGTCACGATTGCTGCCGGAGTAAGTGCGATCGGCAATTATACCACCGGAAACGAAAATCTTTTCCTGACGGTCGAAAACGGTTCACTTATTCTGCGTGAAGCCAATATTTCCAGCGATGCTGCCACATTCACCGGTACCGGCAGCAACCTGATGACCGCTGGTACCGTCGGGACGCTTTTTGCCGATAAATCCGGCGCAAGCAATATTGCCACCACGATCCTGGGCGGCAAAGTCGAAAGCAACCTCGTCGGCGGAGCGTATGTTGCTGCCGGAAATACTGCGGAAGTTGACAAAGTGGAGTTGCTCATCGGCGGCACTGCCGAAGTTGCGGCAAAAGTTTACGCCGGTGGTTACCTCTATGGTAACGCAGGAGATGCGGAAGCTGCCGCTGAAGCGCAGTTGACGGTCAAATCGGTCAACATCAACATTGACGGCGGTGCGGTTTCGACCAATATGTACGGCGGCGCACATGCGCGCCAGTTCGGTAACGCCAGCGTTACCGAAGTCAATATCACCGTCACCGACGGCAGTCACAGCCGCATTTATGCGGGCGGCTGGGCGGAAAAAGGCGCGGTCAGTTCCGTCGGTATTGCCAACGTCATCATCTCCGGCGGTTCAGTCGATTACCTCTACGGTGCAGGTGCGAACGCTGACGGCAAAACCTACGTCACCACCACGAACATCACCGTTTCTGATGATGCGGTGGTCAACACGATCTTCATGGGCGGCCGCTACGGTTACAGCTGGGTCGATAATGTGAATTTGACTTTTGCCGGTGAAAATAAAGAATTGACCCGTCTTTCCGGGGTCAGCAGTGCCGGTATGGACTATGCCAAAGCGACTGTTGTTGAGTTGGCGACCAACGTCACCGCCGACCTGATCGACTATGTGGATAAATTCGTTATCAACGAAGATTGCACGCTCACGGCGAACGACGCTTTCTACCTCGGCAACCGCCTTGAAAATGGTGAAACCGACGGCTTCACGACGTTTGACTTCATCGCCGAAGGCAAAGCCGAGTGGACGGCGGTCGCCGGAATTGACGACTTCACCAACGCCAAATTCGCCGTCAACGGCAGTGAAGCGCAACTTTGGGACGGCAGCGCCGCAATCAAGATCGGCGGTTACGAGTTGACCTATAACGCTGAAGACAAAACCATCAAACTGGCACAGATCACAGCGTAAAATTCACCCAAAACCCACCGCCCGGAGCAACCCTCCGGGCGTTTTTTATATTGCTTCAGCGTAAAAAAACTACCGGCAGAGCCGGTAAGTAGCCGAATAGCTTCAGCTTCAAGTTTAAAAGAGTAAACTCCATGCTATGTTATGCTTGGTTCGCCAACCGCACACATACAAACAAGGAGTTTACAAGATAATTTGCCGGAGTATATGAAAGAAACAGCCAGTTTGTATCTGATTGAAAAACTGCCGCTTGATATCATCGCTAAACACTTGAATTGTCCGACTGGCACGATCAGATCAAGGACTTTCAGTTTTTGTCGAAAATGTGAGATGTCGGCTTTCTCTTACAACTGAAAATCGCAGGTCGGTACAGAGAACTTTCCGATAGGCATTTCAAGGTGGCGTTGGGAAGGAATATTTGCACACACAACTCTCATTTTTCATTTTTTCATCATACGGAGCGTGAGCGGAGTGCTTCATATTGTGAAGTGTAACGGAACAATGCTTCATAGCGAAATGAAATGAAGCTGCTTCATCTGAAAAGGCGTTTTTATG
>SUVU01000038.1 GCA_015061865.1 Lentisphaerota bacterium | reverse complement strand
CATCCGGGGGAAGTTTCCCCCGGAACCCCCTCGGTGCCGGTTGGCACCTTTGTTGTCTCGCCCTTCGCTTCGCTGGGGCTCAATCAGGGTTTGCAGTCTGCGGACGTTTTGAATGGATGCGGTTCGGAGTGGGGCTTGCAGTCTGCAAGCGGTTGATTTGCAGACCGGTTGCGAGCCTCTTCGAGGCGAGCGCGCAGTCCGCATGCGAATGAACTGTGCGACGCAAAGCGGAGCAACAGCGGCAAGCGCAAGCGCCGCCGATGAGCGGAGGACGAGCAGGAGAGCCTTTACAACCCCCGGTTGTAAAGGCGAATGTAAATTGTACTGATACTGACGTCTCCACGCCATAGGAGAGTCACGCCCCCTCAAGCCAAACGGTATGAATGTCTCCAAACATCCGCCGCAAGCGGAAAAGGTGGGGTTTGGGGAGGAAAACCTCACCGTGTGGGGTTTGCCTCCCCAAGCGTAACCCCGCAAAATATCAAAATAACCCGCCCGCAGACTGCTCACCTAAACCACGCTTGCATCCATTCACTCCGTTTGCAGACTGTACACCCCAACCACAGCCGGCAAGCCTGAAAAGGGGGCGTGATAAAAATTGTTAATAACTTTTGGTTGCTTGGACTAAAAATGTCAAACCCTGCAGGTTATATTATCAAACAGATAAAAAAGAGGCAATTCCGCCCGTAAACAACCATCATACAACCCCAAGGAGACCGAAAATGACCGAAAACACCCCCGTCGTACCGCAACCGCCCATGGCACTCCCCCCGAGCCCGAAAATGTCTGCCGGACAGAAATGGGCAATCAAAATTGCAATCATCGCCGGAGCACTGCTGGTATTGCAGCTGCCGCTGCTGCTGGTCAGAACCCTTACCGCCGACCGACAGAGCCAATATGAAAATGTACAGCAGGAAATCGCTTCTTCATGGGGCGGTGAGCAGAATATCGGGCTGCTTACCCGTGCCGAAAACGAAAATATTTCTGCAGAAATCACTCCGGAAATCCGTTACCGCGGCATTTATCAAGCCGTCGTCTATACCGCCAAAGTCACGATCAATGCCGAATATAAAAATTTGCCCGCCGCCACCGCCGCAGGAGTTAAAGTCAGTGATGTCAAAGGCATTACTGATGCCGCTGTCACTGTCAACGGTGAAAGCGCTCCTCTTAATGACAAATTGCAGTTTCAGTTGCCCCGGGGCGATTCCAAGTGCGAAATCGTGCTCACGTTGCGCGGCAGCGGCGGATTATTGTTTGCGCCCGGTGCCAAAAACAGCAGTTTCGCTGTTTCCGGGGCATGGGACAGTCCGGGATTTGTCGGTGATGTGCTGCCGCAAAACCGTACCATCGACGGCGAAAACTTCACTGCCAAATGGAATCTGGGCAAATTCAATAATTCCGCAGAAAATATCGGCGTCCGGCTCCATATTTCTGCCGGGACTTATCAGCAGGTGGAGAGATGTTTCACTTATGCAACATTTTTTCTCATCATCTTTTTCTTCACCCTGCTGGCAGCGGAAATCATCACCAAAACCAACATTCACGTCCTGCAATACCTCGTGGCAGCAGGCGCTCCGGTATTGTTCTATCTGATGCTGCTGGCGTTTGCTGAAAAAATCGGCTTTACCGCCGGATATGCGGTCAGTATGGCAATAATCGTAAGCATGGTAACGATGTATGCCGGAATGTTTCTCGGCAAAACAGTTCCGGCACTGGTGATCGGCGGAGTTTTTACGGCTGGTTACCTGATAAATTTCGTGATATTGCGGATGGAAGATTTCGCATTGCTTACCGGTACGATCATTCTGGCAGTCATTCTGGCGGTCATCATGATGCTCACCGGCAAAATCAACCGCAATCAGAATGATGTCAAGAGGTAATTTCAAAAGAATTTGCCTCATCAAATAAAACACATCTTTTCATCCCGCCTCCCGTTTTTACGGGGGGCGTTTTTTATCTCCCGTCAGCGGGTGGGATGTTATTCAGAAAAGATGATTTTGATTCCGGGGTAGCGCTGTTTGAGTTTTTCCGCCAGTTTTCTGCCGCCGAGGTAACAGCTGGTGGAAAAAACATCGGCATCTATTGCCGTATCGGCAACAACGGTAACGCTGATGGGAGAAAATTTCCGCAATTTGCCGGTTTTAGGTGAGATAATGTGTCCATACCGCACGCCGTCAAGAATAATTCCCCGTTCGTAATCGCCGGATGTGGCGACAGCTCTGCCGGGGGCAAGTTCCAATTTTTCCGGCAGAGTCCGGTGGCGGTCGCGCGGATCCCGGATGCCGACAGCATAACTGCTGCGGCCCGGCGGTGCTTTGGGCAGAAAACGCAAATTGCCGCCGACATCGACCACTCCGGCTTGAGCGCCGCATTTCACCATGGCGGTAACTGCCAGATCCGCAGCGTAACCTTTGGCAATGCCACCCAGATCCAATGCCATCCCCGGCACCGCAAACCGGACGCTGCGTTTACTGTCGTCGAGGATCAATTTATCAAAACCGACCCGTTTTTTCGTTTCGGCGATTTCCGCTTCTCCGGGGGCTTTATTGCCTTGTTTACGGTAAAAACCCCAGAGCATCATCAGCGGTTTGACGGTGATATCAAATTCACCGTCGCTGTCGATATACGCCTGCTGCGCCCGTTTGATCAGAAACCACATCGCTTCCGAACAGATGAATTCCATCTCGCCTGCGGTTTCATTGAGCCGGGATAATTCGCTTGCCGGATCGTAGAGCGAACACCCCGCCACCACCCGGTCAAATTCGGCTTTACCGGCATCAAAAGAGCTGTCCAGCAGTTTTTCACTGCCGTAGACGGTGAAAGAACAGACGGTACCCATGCTCTGGAAATCGACCCGCTGTGCCGGCTTCGCCGCAGCACAGTTTTTAAGACCCAGCGGGATCACTGCTGCAACCACCAGAATTACTGCGGCTGCCGCAGTGATGAGTACCCGTTTTTTCATTTTTTATTATTGTCCCATTTGTTGTGATAAAATCTAACCGTCCGTCTTCGTTGCACTACGCCGTGACAAGTCGGTGGCGCATCGCGCACGCTGCATCCACCGGGTGCAATCAAACCGTTTTATGTTTCTGATGTGTCGCCATAAAATGTGTTCATCCGGTTTTGTATGTATGTTTCACAAAATTTGGGACATTACCCATTTTTTATGCCTTGGTCACGGTGACGGCGGCGGTCAAACCGTTGATGTCCAGAGTCACTTCACCGGCTCCGGGTTCAAACGAAGCGGCAAGCACTTCGCCAGAGATATAGTCCCGGTATTCAGCCAAAGCCGCTGCCAGAGCGCCGTCTGCCGCATAGGTGACATTGATCCGGTCGGTGACTTCAAACTGGGATTCTTTGCGGAGATTCTGCAATTTGCTGACCATTTCGCGCGCCATACCCTCGGCTTCCAGCGCCGGAGTCAGAGTGGTTTCCAGAGCGATGGTGACACCGTTTTCGCTGGAAGCGACCAGACCCGGACGTTCTTCACGTTTGATGATGAGGTCATCAGCGGTGATTTCGGCGGTATTGCCGTCGGAAAGAGCGATCGCCAGCGGATTACCGGCGAGAATACTGCTGATCTCAGCGGCGGAGAGCTGGGCGATTTTGGCGGCGGCAGCTTTCATCTCTTTGCCCAGACGGGCGCCGAGAGCTTTGAAATTCGCTTTGCAGGAGCGTTTGACCAGCTCCTCCTCGTCGTCGCAGAAATCCACGGCTTTCACATTCAACTCATCCGCAATGATCCACGCCGTCTGCTGTACCATCTCTTTAGCTTCTTTGCTGCCCAGCGCCAGGATCGCCCGTGCCAGCGGCTGACGGACTTTGAGATTATTCGCCGTCCGGAGGAAGCGGCCCTGGGAGACTGCCAGCATGGTCAATTCCATCTGCCGTTCCAGATACTCGTCCCGGCAGTCATCCGGTTCGGGATAGTCGCACAAATGCACCGATTCGGGCATGCCGCCGGTTTTCAGCGCCTGATAGATCGCTTCGGTGGTAAACGGAATGAAAGGTGCGGCGGTTTTCGCAAACAGCAGCAGTACATAGTGCAAAGTCTGGTAGGCTTCACGTTTGTCGCTGTCCGAATCGCTTTTCCAGAAACGGCGGCGGCTCCGGCGGATGTACCAGTTGGTCAGGTCGTCGATGAATTTGCTGAAGCGGGTGGCGGCTTTCTGCAAATTGTAATCGTCCATCTCCTGCCGGATCTCCTCCACCATCTGACTGGCGGAACTCAAAATCCAGCGGTCAAGCACGTTGGCAGGATTTGCCGGCGGCTTGACTTCACCGGCTGCCGGAGTGTAGCCGTCCACGTTGGCGTAGGTGGTGAAGAAACTCAAAGCGTTCCACATCGGGATCATCACACTGCGCAGGACTTCACGGACACCGGCTTCGGAGAAGCGCAAATCTTCGGCGCGGACGACCTGACTGCCCAGCATGAACAAACGCAGGGCATCAGCGCCGCAGCGGTCGATGACATCGTTGGGGTCAGGATAATTTTTGAGTCGTTTGGACATTTTTTTGCCGTCTTCGGCGAGGATCAAACCGTTGACCACCACGTTGCGGTAGGGGGATTTGTCAAAAAGACAGGTTCCCAGCACCATCAGCGTGTAGAACCAGCCGCGGGTCTGATCCAGACCTTCAGCGATGAAGTCCGCCGGGAAGTTTTTCTCAAAGCGCTCTTTATTCTCAAACGGATAGTGTTCCTGGGCGTAAGGCATCGCTCCGGACTCGAACCAGCAGTCCAGAACTTCCGGAGTGCGGTGGTAAGTTTTGCCGTCTTTGCGAATGACGATCTTGTCGATGAAGTGTTTGTGCAGATCGGTCACTTTTTCACCGGACAACTCCTCCAGTTCGGCGACACTGCCGACGCAGATGCGGTCTTCGGGGTCGTCGTCGTTGATCCAGACCGGAATACATGAACCCCAGAAGCGGTTGCGGCTGATATTCCAGTCACGGGCATTGAGCAGCCAGTTGGTGAAGCGTTTGCCGCCGACGTAATCGGGCTGCCACCGGACGTTTTCGTTGTTTTTGGCAAGTCTTTCGTGGAGATCCTCGACCCGGACGTACCATGCTTCGATGGCACGGTAGATCAGCGGGGTATCAGTACGGTCGCAGAAAGGATAACTGTGGGTGATCGTGGACTGATGGACGAGTTTGCCCTCCTCTTTCAGGCGGCGGATGATGTCTTTATCGCAATCTTTGCAGAATCTGCCGGCGTATTCCGGCAGTTTGGCGGTGAAATTGCAGGAGGCATCCAGCGGATCGGCGATGACTTCGATCCCGGCTTCTTTGCAGACCCGGAAGTCATCTTCACCGTATGCCGGTGCGATATGCACCAGACCGACACCGTCGTCGGTGCTGACGTAATCGTCATTCAGCACCCGGAACGCACCATCGGCACGGAAATCGGCAAAATACGGGAAAATCGGTTCGTAAGTCCAGCCTTTGAGGTCGGAGCCTTTGAGCGTGGCGAGGACTTCAAAATCTTCAGCTTTGCGGAAGAGTGCGGAAATCCGTGCCGTGGCGATGACGTAGCACGCTTTTTTCTCATCGGTCAGATCCCGGACAATGGAGTATTCCACCTCTGCTCCGGCGCAGATGGCGAGGTTTTCCGGCAAAGTCCACGGCGTGGTCGTCCAGACCAGCAGATAAGTTTCGCCCCAGGCGGGATCGGCACCGGTCAATACTCTGGTACGGACATAAACGGCGGGATCCTGAACGTCTTTATAGTTGCTGCCGGCTTCAAAGTTGGACAGCGGAGTGGACAATTTCCACGAATACGGCATGATACGGTGGGATTTGTAAACTCTGCCCTGATCCCAGAGCTGTTTAAAAATCCACCAGATCGACTCCATAAACTGCGGATTCATCGTTTTATAGTCGTTGTCAAAATCGACCCAGCGCCCCATTTTGGTCACGGTCCGGCGCCAATCATCCACATAGCGCAGCACCATCGAACGGCACTGCTCGTTGAATTTGTCCACGCCGAATTCTTTGATGCCGTGAGCGCCGGAAATGCCCAGAGCATCCTGTGCCAGCGCCTCGATCGGCAGACCGTGGGTGTCCCAGCCGAAGCGGCGGGAAACATATTTGCCGCGCATGGTCTGGTAGCGAGGTACCACGTCTTTGATCGTACCGGCAAGCAAATGGCCGTAGTGGGGCAGACCGGTGGCAAACGGCGGGCCGTCGTAAAAGACAAATTCTTCACCGCCCTGCCGCTGATCCAGAGATTTTTGAAAAGTATCGTTATTTTTCCAGAATTCGAGGATCTCCTGCTCCATCGCCGGGAAATCAACCTGATTGGAAACGTTTTTGAACGCCATTTTTACCGCATCCTCCGTTAATTTTAACGTGAAATCATTACTATAATATTTAATCAGGTTAATATAACGCATATCCGCCTGATTGTCAAATAAAATCAGGTGCTTGAAACCGCATTTTTACACTTGAGTTGCCGGAAACAGCCAAAGTGCCGGAACAGAGCGAACCGGAATACTTGAAAATCACGGCGGCAGGAGATATATTAACCGCACAAACTTAACACATTTGCCGGGGAGAAGTTATAGTTATGAAGTGTAAAATTTTTCTGTTTGCCGCCGCTGCAATGGCGGCAGTTTCAGCAGGGGCAAAAGATGTGGATCTGCAAACGCACGTCCGCAAATACTGGACTGTTTATAACGAAAAAACCGTCCCCCGCACCGGAGGCAAAAACAGTGATGTTGAGAGCCGGAACGCCAGAATTGAGTATCTGGAGGCGATGATGAGACGTTTTGCCCCGCATTTGCTCGACGAATGTCTGGAAATCGACCGGATTTTCAACTGGAAAGCCGGAACCTATCTGAAAATATTTACTTTCGGTCACCAAACCACGGCGGCAACTCCGGCAGAGAAAAATCCCGCCCATGAATGTACCAGCTGGGCGGCAATGCCGGATCTCACCGGAGGCAAATCCGTCATCATGCACAAAAACCGGGATTCCTCCCGCAAAAATCTGACCGTGATGCGCCGTGCCGTCCCCGGCAAAAACAGCTGGATCGGCAGCGGTTCAGTGACCTCGTTTTACCCCTCTCAAGGCATGAACGGCAAAGGTTTGGTGGTGATTATGAATTCCGGCGATCCGGTGCCTTTTGCCAATAACAGCCAGCTGGGGATGCCCACGGTAATGATCTGCCGGCTCCTGCTGGAAGATTGCGCCACCGCCGCTGAAGCCGTACAGCTGCTGGTCAAAATCGTCAATAATAAAGCCTATTCCCACGGCAAATCCGGTTCGATCTGGCTGATCGGCGATGCCAATAACGTTTATGTCGCTGAAAATCACGCCCGCCAGATCAAGTTTCAGGAGGTCAAAAGCGGCTTTGCCATCCGTGCCAATGCGTTCCACTTCCCGGAAATGCAGAAATACAGTCTGCTGTCCGGCAAAAGTTTTACCAACCAGCGCCGCCGGGAATTCACCGTGCGCGATCATCTGGTCAACAAACAGTGGCGCCAAAACGGAATTGTCACCGCCGCCGATTTTGCCGCCGCATCACGGCTTGATAAAATGGACGGCACCGGCTATCCCCCCTGCGGAAACAGTACCATCGCCGGTTCCACCTTTGTGATCGACAAAGAGTTCCCGGACTTTTTAAGCACCGCTTACATGGTCGTTGCCTACCCCGGCACTTCCTGCTATCTGCCGGTGCCGCAGTGCGTGCAGGAGCTTCCCGGCGCCATTCTCAACGGCTCTGTGAGCAAATACTCTTTTGAGTTGAAAGATAAAAAACTTCCCCTGCTGCCGCCGGAGAAATTTGCCGCATTGGAAAAACGCCTCCGTGACCGCCATTGCGCCGCCGTGGAAAAAGCCCGGCTGATCCTGCGGCAAAGTGCTGCTCCGGATGCCCGCAGTCAAGCCGCCAAACTCCTGAATGATGCCTTTGCCGCGAACTGCCGGGAATTGCTGACGGTCATCAAATAAACTTTTCAACGGTGACAGGGGGGATGTCCTGTCCGCTGTCATTCAGCTGCACCGGGTGCTTCTGCGCCGGGAGTGTTTCTCTTTGTATCATAATGGTACACATAAATCACTCCTCCTCAATGCCTTTCCATTCCCGTTTTCTGGCTTCGCGCTCGCCGTCAATAAAGGTCTGTTTGAGTTCATCAATATCCATGGTCATATCGGATTCAAAATACGCCTTTGCGGCTTTGCCCACACCGTAGGTGATCCCGGCGGCGATCGGAACTTTCAGGAACGGCAGAAAACTGGCGCCGACTTTGCCGAGCAGCGAACCGCCGGCACAACCCAGAAGCATGGTGATGACGGTATTGTCAACGGCAATTCCATATACTCCGGCAAGTTTGTAGATCATGTAGACCTCATTGGCGATCAAAGGCGCAACATCTGCCAGCGGCAGAGGAACCAGAGCGATCGCCGCCGCCCGTCCTGCCGCCCAGTTGATGTAACTGTCGGCTTCATCGCTGACATTGGCGATCCAGGTTTCCCGCATATTGGAGTAGTAGTCATCCCAGCGCTCCCGGAAAGCGTCAAGTTCCTCTTCAGCAGCTTCCATGCCTTCACTTGCCATCTCCTGCGCTTTTTTGATAAGCTGGGTCAAGCCGGTTTTGTTTTCCGCAGAAACCATCACGATGCGGTCACGGTCGATAAGTTCAAGGAGCGTATTCATCATCGTTTCGGTCTGTTCTTTGCGCATGAGTTCGCACTTGGTGACTACCAGCAATACCTTGTCGCTGAAAGTTTTGATGAGTTTGGCGTCAGCATCCTGAATTCTGGCTCCGGAGCCGTCAATGCAGTACCAGATATTGTGGATTATCCCGTCGGCATCGTCCGATTCCAGCCGGTCAAACATCTCGTTCAGAATAAAGTCGGCGTAATCATCCACGCTCTGACTGCCGGGATCCATGCCTTCGGAGTCGATGAAATTGGCGATCCCGGTTTCATACACCTCAAACCCCACCGTGGCGGCTTTGCCGTAACCGATGGCACTGTCCGGCACCACGCCGCGGTGAGTGACAGCCTGAATGAGCGAAGTTTTGCCGACACCGGTTTTGCCGCAGACGAGAATGTTGGGTTTCATAGATTGTCCATCCTTATAATTTTCATAATATTGGGTAAAGAGTTCCGGATCAAATTCCAGTTCCGGCAAGACCGTGCCCCGGACTTTGGCAAGGGCGTATGCTTCAAAATTGTTTTTGGCAAAGTTCCCCAACGCTCCGGCGAGGTGGGAATTGTCAAAATCTTCGTCCATACATTCAATGGATTTTTGAGCATAACCGGTCGCCATATCCCGGTATTCTTTGCCGTGCAAATGGTAAAGATTGGCGAGGTCAATTACCATTTTTCTCAATTCAGGCACGAGGAGTTTGGCATCTGCAAGGGCAACCGCATCATTGTTTTTTGCCATAAAAATCGCCTTGCTGATGATCTCTTTGGCACTGACAGTTTTGGCAATGATGCGTTCCGCTTTGGCTTCCCGGTCAATGCTCTGGGCTGCCATAAACGCATCCCGGTAGGCTTCGGGGAGCATTTTTTCACTTAATGCAACCAATTCTTGGCAGCCGATCGCGCCGGATTCGGCATCGCTGACTTCCACAATGCGTTTTTCGGGGACTCCGGCATCCAGCAGGACGTTGCGGATGGCGGCGGACTGTTCCGGCTTGGTAATGTCTTTTTTGCTGATGACGGCGATCACATTGTCAAAGGTGAAAATCTCTTTCATCAACGCCAGATCGCTTGCCGTGACCCGGGCGCTGTTGCCCTGAATGAGATACCAGACCAGATGGATGTGTTCATCCACATTCATATCGTCCTGACAGCCGGAGACGAATTCCTGCATTTTGGTGCGGAAATCGGCTTCAGCTTCTCCCAGTTCCAGCCCGCGGGAGTCCCAGAGCCGGATGTCATCATTTTCGTAACGGTCAAAGTCGATGCGGCAGGGCTTGCCGTTGCCGATCCCGGACTTGGGAACGATCTCATTGCCGAGAATGGTGTAGATCAGAGATGTTTTTCCGCATCCGGTATATCCGGCAAGCAGGATATTGGGGCGTTTGCCTGTATTTACGGCGGTATTTTCAATATTTTCCATAAGTGAACTCCATTGGTTGTTGGTTTTGTTTTCCGGTATTTCCATATTTTTCTGTTCAAACATACTTCTTAAAATCCGTTCCAATTCCTCCGCCTGACGGTTGCGTACTTCCATGCGTTGCAGAATGTTGGCGTCCTCCGGGATCGGGAACATCTCGATCCTGCCGGAGTAGATCTGCCCCAGATTGGCAATGACATCAGCGATTTTTTTGCGGTAATCCTCCTCCAGTGGTGAGATATTTTTCTTTTTGCCGACTTGAGCCATATTTTCCAGAATTGCCTGCGAAATTTCCAGATAAAGGTCTTCTGCGGCTTGAAATTCCCGCCACAGCTCCTTTAATATATTCGCATACAGTTCCTGAAATTTGTCGTTCATTTACAATTTTTCCTTTCTGCGGCTAATATAAACCATCAGGTCTGCCACAGAATGTCATATCAAACACCGTTCAGGTCATTTTGTATAAATTATTCTTTGTTCCTGATGGTAAAAGATTCTGCCGTTTACTTGAATCGGGACAAGAACCGTTTGCACGACCGGAACAGCGACCGGGTGAGGATATACTACTTGGGGAACTGTATATTCTATTTGCGGATTTACTGTTTGCGGAACAACAACGGGAGTTGTCAC
The DNA here is from genome assembly GCA_015061865.1 of Lentisphaerota bacterium. GTDB lineage: Bacteria > Verrucomicrobiota > Lentisphaeria > Victivallales > Victivallaceae > UBA1784. Next base: position 8,802 of record SUVU01000038.1, on the reverse strand, counting down.
CACTGGCGTTGCGGCAACATAGCGTGGCGTTGTGACTGTATTAAGAATACTAATGCCGTTGGCTGCAATGCTTGTGATCCCGGCGGCGAGCCACACGCCATCATGCCCTCTGTGATGATGGTGATGCCGCCCGTGATGCCCGCCATGCGGCGGACGAGCAAACGCTACTGCGGTGCAGAGACACATTACGATAACGAGAAACTTTTTCATAAAACCTCCTGTGACAAAAAAATTTACTTTTTGGCATGCTTCTTCGTCCGAATCTCCGAAGCACAGCAACTCATCAATATGCTCATGTCAGCCACTCCGCATGAATCAGCGACAAAACCTTTGCAGAAATTTTCTTGTATTCCCAATGCTGAACCAGACTCAAACGCATCCTGATTGGCGGCGAGGAAGAGGAATTCCCACTTGTAAACGTCCTGCTGGTGTTCAATGCGTTTTTTGACATCTGCGGTGCTGAACTCCTTGCTGGCGTTTTCCTGACCATCTGTGATGATTACGCAAAGCACATTTTCCGGACGTTCAGATTCCGGCATTGCGGCAAATTCTTTGCCCATAGTATCGATGGCAGTGCAGACAGCATCGTTCAATGCGGTACAGCCGGAACAAGTGTATTTCGCCATAAGGTCATCTTTGAATAACGCAAGGTCAGCAGATTTGACCAGCCGTTCAACTTCATCGGAAAACTGGAAAAGGTCAAATACAGTTTTTCCCGGCTCCTCCCGCTGTTTATCCAGAAAAGTATTGAAACTGCCTTTGATGTCACTTTCAATGTTACTCATTGAGCCTGATGCATCCAGTACGATGCAGATGTGAGTGTAGTCTTTTTTCATTTTGTACCTCTTTCTGTTTGGTTATGAAGGGTTCTTTGAGCATAATATATGACGCAAGGTCTGCCACGAAATGTCATAGCACTGTCAAAAACTGAAAAACATTAAAAAATTTTTTTGTCATATCAAATTTGAATTTTCACTTGGCAGGCAATATATTATTTTGAAATGCAAGTGTCATCTTGTTTGCATAAGGAGTTTTTGCATGAGTGTCCAAAGCCGTCAGGCGCTGCGCCTTTTGAAGTTCGTTGCTGAGATGAAAAAACACAATTATCCCAATGCCCAGAGCTTTGCGGAATTGCTGCGAAAAATCGATCTTGAGGAAAATATCGACTGCGCCCGCAGTTACCGGACGATCATGCGGGATATTGAGGTTCTGGAAAAAGATTTCCATGCCCCCATTAAATATGATGCCGCCCGGCGCGGATATTGCCTGACCCGGCCGTGGGATTTTGAAGTGCCGGTTTTCGGCGATGAAATAATCAGCATGACCCTGCTCGGGACAAAACTTGCCGCCGACATCCTGCCGGAGCCGGTCAAAGGTGAACTGAATAATGCCGTGGAAAGAACTTTGACTCAAAACGACACCGAATTCTTTGATGAAGCCATGATCGAATCCATCCTGTGCGCCACCGGCATCAAAGCGGCGGTCGATCCGGCGATCTTCAAAAAAATCTTTGACGCCTGGAAACTGCATCAGGTGGTGAAAATCACCTACACCAAACCCAATGGCGAACCGTCTGAACGCAAATTTGAGCCGCATATCATTGCCTTTCATAAAGGCGTATGGTACACCAAAGGTTATGAATACAAGACCAAAGATGTGAAATCATACGCCATTCAGCGGATCACCAGCGTGGAATTTGGGATCGGCATCTTTGAAACGGACAAAAAACTTCTGGAAAACACCAAAAAGAACGGACTTTTTGAGTATCCGAAAATTGACGGAGTGCAGCTGCATTGCGACGCCTCGATCGCCTTTTATCTGTACGAACACCAGAAAGTGAAAAAATTCAAGATCGACCGTCAGGATGACGGCTCACTTATCATCACTCTGAAGCCCGCTTTTGAACACGAAGTCATCCGCTGGGTGCTGGGTGAAGCCGGAAAAATTGCAGTCCTCTATCCGGAAAATCTCCGCAAAAAAATCGCCGATACCGGCAAAAAAATCTGGGAAAAAAATTCCTGACATAACTTCCCCTGACACTTTTTGTCATACCTCCTGTTCTACATTATCTCCCGTGAACAGGAGTTTTTTTATGATACCAAACCATGTATTTACCCGGGAGATGAACCATGAAAACACTTAACGACTCGATCCGAGAAGCATTTGACATCCTGCTGGAAAACGTTTCACTGCAGAAACCGCAGGGGATCGCCAGCGGCTATCCGGTTTTTGACAATATAATGCGCGGCATAACTAAAGGAAACTTGACCGTGCTGGCATCACAACCGGCACTGGGCAAAACCGCATTTGCTTTGAACATCGTGCTTAATCTGACCAGACGCACCCCCGAAACCGGAGTGCTTTTCTGCTCGGATTTGAGCAATACCGAATTGACTTTCCGCCTGCTGACGATCGCTTCCGGAGTAAAAAACAATTATGACACCGATTACCGGAATGAGGATATGAAACTCCTGACTGCCGCCGTGAATAAAATCAAAGATTACCCATTATATTTTGAGGAATATTCCGGCATCGACGACGCAGCACGGTCAAACATCAGGCAAATTTGTGCCGAACGCAACATTGAACTGCTGATTGCAGACCATGTCCGCCCGGACGATTGCCGCAAACTGAAAGAACTGGCAAAAGAGCTGGATATCGCAGTCCTGGCATTGGTATCGCTGTATTCAAAAAAGCACGAAATTTTGAGCCGGAGTACGGCTGATACGCTGGTGATATTGCACCGGGAACGGCAAGCTGATCACGATCCGGATCTGGGAGCGCCGGTGGATTTGACCGTTGCCAAAAACAGACACGGCCTTTGCGGTACCTGCCGGCTGTACTTCATCCCGCAAATCATGCTGTTCAAAGAAAGTCGTGCCGGTGATGAACCGTTTGTGGCGATCCCGGAAGTCTACGAATCTGTCACACCGTACACCGAACTCAAACGGTATCTCGCCCCGGACAAACTGCCGCTGCTGGAACACTTGCGTGCAGAAATTCCGCAGGAAGGCGAAACCTTGAACTTATCGGATGTGTTGAGTTTGTCCGCCCGGCTGGAAGCCGTGGGCGACCATGATAACGCCGTCAAAGTTTTTCTCATGGGCAGACAAAACTGCCACACTTACGAAACCGGCGCTGAAGTCGTCTACGATTGGCTCTTTGCCGCAATGTATTACTGGCTTTTCAAAGATGAGCATAATCTGCACCGCTGTCTGTCCCAAGCAGAATCAATGCTCGATGACCGCAGTCAGCGGGAATACGATGAATTGAAACGCCGGATATTGACTTGCCGGCCGTCATCATGGATCAAAGATGAGGAGATAAATTAAGATGAAAAAAACGGTATGTTTGCTGTTGTTTGCTGCCGGCACTTTATTCGCAGGTGAAGCCGTCCGGACAGAAGCGGGTCAGGCTGTTGATGTTTATGAAACCGGCAGATATGATTTTGACCGTGATGGTACGATGGAGCAAATCGTGATCACTTCCGGCGGCGGCAGCGGCGGGGCGATCTGGTACATCGCCCGTTTGAATGGCGAAAAACTTTCCGGAGAAATCCAGGGCAATCTCACCTTGTTAAAATCCCGACCGGGCTTTTGTGATCTTTGTGTTAAGCGTAAAATCGGAGCTGATGAGCAAATTTTTGAATTATACCGCTTTATTGGCGGCAGGTATAAATGTATCCGCCGGAAAGCAGAAAATAACCACGGAAAATAGATTAAACGGGGCTGCTGCAAACCTGCAGCCCCGCTTTTTTTGCCGATGCTCACCCCGCCTTCCCGGTCACGGTTGCGGCATCATTTCAACGTTTGCACATCAGCGGTACCGGCGATGAGCCTGCCGGACGGTCGTAGAGTTCGCAATGGCAATCGTCAATATGCTTTACCTTAAATCCGTTCGCTTTGTATTCGTCATAGTCAAAAGCATTCAACTCATCAATGGCGATTTGATGGAAGCGGTCAAAATCCGGCCACCACTCCCAGCCGCTGCCGAAATCATTGTAAAGATACGCATCGGCGCATTGTTTGCCCAGTTCCGGAGTCACATAAAAAGCTCCCATCGCCAATACATTCACCCCATTGCCGGTAATTGCCCGGAAAGCCGCCGGAACCGATTCCACCACCCCGGCATGAACGCCGGGACATTTGCTGGCGGCAATGTGGATCCCCATACCTGTACCGCAAAAAATCATTGCCCGGTCAAACTCTTTTTCCGTGATCATGGCGCCGACGCGCAGTCCGATACGGTGAAACATCAGTTCGGTATCGTCGGGATCACTGTCGGCTTTGACGCCGATGTCGGTGATTGTCCACCCTTTTTTCTCCAGATATTCTTTGACAGCTTCCTTAAGCGGATAACCGGCAAAGTCAGCTGCCATCAGCAATTCTTTATTTTTAACGGTTTTCATAATTCTGTTTGCTCCCTCGACGTTATCCTGTTAAACAATTATCGGTGACCGGACTTTTACCCGATACCATGTTAATATAACCCGCAAATATAATTATTGCAAACATGCCAAGACATTCTCCGCCAGCAGCAGAGAAAAATCAATTTTTTTGCAATTTTTTCAGCAAAAAAATGAGAGTGGACACAAAAAGTCCGTTTAAAAGGAGTATATTTACTGTAAATAAGAAAAATAATACACTTTGCGGAGGACAAAAGGTGTTTTTGCGCTTTATGCCGGAAACGGTTAGACATTGCCGTTGGGAAACTTTTTCTGCGTAAGACTGGAGCGAATTATTGCGTATGCCTCCGTAATTTGCCGACAAGTGTCAGTGTCGGGATAAATTTACAGAATATGATTGGGAGTGACTTAAAGAGTTTCAGGCTCAACTGGTCGATAAATACAGGAACCATTTCGATGAATAGTACTATATACGATGAAGTTCATATTGTCCGGCAGGGATATGATTATAAAATTATGGTTAACGGATTTGATATCGGAGAAAATTATTGCATTGATGATAAAGAGTTGCTGAAAGCTTTAACTCGATCCGGAGAGTTTTATCCTCTGACCTGCGGCTGCGGAGAACCTGGATGTGCCGGGATCGTGGAGCCGGTATATTGCACAAAAAACGGAGATCTGATGCTTTGGCTGAAAAAATCCCCGCCACCGATTCAAACTTTTTCTTTGAATTCTAAAAATGTTTTAGTTGAACTGGAAGCGGTTTTAAGTGGGATTTTTGACGAACTTTTTGAGAAGTATGGCGATGTCCCGTGGAAAGAAAGCGACTTTCCCCATGGTCCATGCGGTACAACTTTGGTGACTTTGCGGCAGACCCGTGATCTCTGCCGGAAATATTTGCATATTGAGGATGAAGTCGATCATCAGGTGAAAAATGTTTTCCTTTCCGGAATGCTTGAAAATAATTGTACTCCGGCAGAGTTGCTCCCGGCATTGAAAACCGGCAATATCCACGAAACGCCCGGTATGCAGAATGAAGAACCGATCCACGCTGCGGCATGGCATAATTCGCACACCGGAAACATTGATCTGCTTTTAGCACGCGGAGCTGATATAAATGTGCGGGATGAGTACGACGAAACCCCGTTATTCTATGCTGTCAAAGGCAAATATCCGGAAATAATGATACCGCATCTGCTCTATCGCGGAGCTGATATTGAAGCACGCAATGATTTCGGCCAGACACCGTTTCTGGCAGCTCTTGACTATCTGGATGATCCACTCCCGGTCATTACGATATTGAAAGATTACAACTGCAATATCTTCGCAACCGATGACCGCGGCGGCGGAGCATTGGATTATGCCGGTTCAGCAGAGGTCATGAAACTGCTTACGGCATGGGGTTGCAAACGTAAAAAATGATTATTGTCCCATTTGTTGTGATAAAATCTAACCGTCCGGCTTCGTTGCACTACGCCGTGACAAGTCAGTGGATGCACCGGGTGCAATCAAATCGTTTTATGTTTTTGACAAATCATAATGTAAGTGATATATTCTATGTGTCGCCATAAAATGTGTTCATTCGGTCTTGTATGTATGTTTCACAAAATTTGGGACATTACCTGAAAATTAAAACATTTACAGAAAATTAAAGCAGCATATGAGTAACGAAGTTGAATTTTCCATTGAAAAGTTCAGGGAATCTGTCGAAGAACTCTTTGTTTTTATTCCCTATTTTGAAGAACGTGTAAACGGAACATTTAAGTTTCAGTATTATGATGACGACACTAAAACTTTGTGTGATTTTGAAGGCTATGAAGAGAAAAATAAAATCGCTCAGTTTGAGGATCCGGTGTATGATAAAACATGGCAGACATTCGTGCGAATCGCTTGCCGTAATATTTGGTATAAATTACAAGAATATCCACATCCAGGTAAGACAAGTAAAACGGAATCTTCTCCTGATGAATATTTTCATGGTCTTTTGCGGGATTTGTTACATGATATTTTTCATGAAAGATTATGTACTGGTTTCACTGCGTTGTGTATGAAAAACGGTCGATATCTTCACAAATTATTGCAAATTAAATGCTTTTTGGCAGAAATCAGCAATGATAAGTAATATTATGTATACTGCAAAAAACTCCGGCAGGGATTTCCTTACCGGAGTTTTTTCATATTTTTATTTTCCTGACGTTTTGCGCCTCAACCATCTGTCTGTCTACAAAGAGAGCGGTCCGGCTGACTTTTTGGAAGCACTTGTACACCAGGAACAACGATCAGGCATTCCTGCACCGCGCCAGCTGTACCATATTTCTGAAGCATCGCTTTTCAGGACCAATTCTTTATATTCAGGAAAAAAAATCTCATCAAATTTTTCCACAAACTCTGCCCGGGTGTAAATGCGCTCCCCACGGAAATCCATTGGGAATGTAATCATTTTTGCAATAGTCATTTTATCATTTTTGCGTAGTGATTTCTGCAAAAGTTTCCACAAATCTTCTGCGGTCATTTCCCAAACAAACGGATCGCACTTTTCGGCATATTTCAGCAATGAATCAAGTTGAATATCTTGAGCTACTCCGATATCTTCAGTCGGGTCTGGTCCCGTAATATAAGAAATTGCAACAAATCCTCTGCCGATTCGCCCCTTGGAGTCTTTGTAAGTTGCCATCAAATAGCCGTTTCCCGCCGGTTCGACTTTTTCAATCTCAATATTTTCGCCCAAATAGACCAATTCAGAAATCTGCCTTCCCTGTCTTCCGGCAGTCATAAAATAGTGAGATTTACCTTTTTCTGTTATCTCGAACATAAATGCACTCATGGGGGCATTCCCGCTGCCATAATCAGCTTTGGGATCATCAAAAACAGCATACTCGGTAATTACGGTACGATTCCACGGAATAAGAAAATCCGTATTGTAAAGTTTGAGCCCTGGAAAGTTCTTGTCCGGTATTGCCGAATAAACATCAGGCAACAGCTTTTTATGCAAGTTTGGCTGTGCGGCAATATTTTTGGGTACTGCTTCCGGTGCAGCAGCTTTTGATTCGCATTTGATAAAAGATGTTCCTGTCCAAACACAGCCGACAATTCCTGCTCCGACAGCGAATGAGATCAATTCTTTTTTCATTGATTTACTCCGTTATATTCTTTTTCAGTTGGTTCCGGGATTTCTTCTGCTTCATCATGTTCAATATCGGCAATTCGCACCAATGCCACTCTGAAACCGAGATTGTCTCCAGCTCCGCAGGAGTTGGTACTGGTGCGGATGGCAGAACTGCAAAATTTTGCCATATCAAAGAAACTGCCGCCACGGGTGATTTTGCGTCCGCCGCTGTTGACATACCAGGTAAGGTCCCAACTGCGTGTCCATTCCCGGACATTGCCGTGCATATCATACAAGCCCCACGCATTTGGCTTTTTCAAACCGACGGTTTGATGACTTTCCGGAGCATTGACCATATACCAGCCAACTTCATCCAAATTTGCATCGGACTGTTTGAATTTACCTTCGCCGAAAAGATTTTTCCCGTTGTTCAATGCAGTCACAGTTCCGGCACGGCAGGCGTATTCCCATTCGGTTTCTGACGGCAAGTAGAATTTGTAACCGGCAGGGATTTGATCTGCATAGAGTTTGTCAAGTTTTTTGCAGAATTCCAATGACTGATAGTAGCCGACTTGCTCCACCGGATGATTTTTTGCCTTGTATTTTGAAGGGGTATTCCCCATCAAACTTTGCCACTGTTCCTGGGTAACTTCAAATTTACCGATCCAGAAATGGTTGCTGATAATCGCAGATTTATTTTTTTCGGGAGTTCCCATTATAAATTTGCCCGGTTTTATCCGGAGCAACTCAAGAGAAGCAACATTTTTTCCCGGCAGATTCAAAACAATCTTTTCAGGATAAGAAGTTTCGAGCTTGCAGCCGGTAACACCGACAAACGTTCCTATCGCCAATAAAATTATTGAAAACCGTTTCATTATTTCACCATGGAGTTGAATTTCGTTTCAAGACTTTTCCATTGCTGACGCATAAAGCTGATTCCTTGCATACTTCCGTTGGATTTGGTCAAATCGTGTGCCGTCAGCAGCAGAATGTATTTCGGTTTATCAGCAGGAAGATAACCGACAACAGCATAGGTATATTTATGCTGATTATCCTTAAAGTGAAAAGCCGTTGTGCCAAGCGGATTTTTAATTGCTTTGACCGTTTCAGGATATTTAAGCAAATATGCCCATGCCGTAATCACATCTTCCGGCGAAACAATATGTTTTGCTCCGATGGCATAACGGGCAAATTCCAACTCGCCTTTTTTCATGTCCAGAGACTTTTTGAATCCGGCTTGCCCCAAAAAATTCTGCAACGGCTCAAAGCCGAGTTTTTGAGCAGATCGGAA